>CAMBIM010000094.1 GCA_945867505.1 Chitinophaga pinensis | reverse complement strand
GATACTTCCTGAAACTTCTTTCTAAACTCTACCGCATCGCCAATATCGGGGAACGATTCTTTTGTGCCGCCCGTGCCTATAATAGTAATTGTGCCAAAGCCGAACATGCGCCCAAAAACACTTTGGTCAACGTTTACACTTTCAATTTTGTTCAAATTCATTTCTAAAGTTTTGCGGCTAAAGAGTCCCGTCTTGCAAATTATTCTGCGGTTGGTAACAACAAATTCATCGCTCCAGCGTGCTAGTGCGGGTGCTATAAATAAAGTGAACAAGCCACCCAGCGTAAAGAATATTTTCCAGTGATATTTTGTTTCATACACTACCACCTCGTCTTTTATTAAATTATTGTCAACGTAACTTCCCATTGGTTTATTTTTTTTCGAAAATAAAAAGAGTTCAGAATAACCCCGAAAGGGTTTGAAACCCTTTTGGGGTTTAGGTAAAACAAAAAAGGCCCGCTTTCGCGTGCCTTTTTGCTCAAACAGATCGCTCAAAATCCGTAACAGAAAAATCTTTAAACCAATACTCTACTCTTCATCGCCCGCCACCGCACTCATGAACCTTGTAATAATTTTTATTGGCAAACTAAACACCCAAAGTGCGTAGTAAACCAACATAAAGGCAATGAGTGCAGGAATTGTCTTCATAGCGTTTGGTTTTAGTATCCTAAATAGTGGTATCCCATCTTAACCCCAAAGAAGGAATATCCACCATTGTGCTGTTGGGGTAGGGGTCGAACCTACAAGAGGCAGTTAGTCGTGGTTGCATTTCATTTAGCATTTCTGCGAAATCAAATGCAACAAGATTTATCCCGTTTTCCTCACCCCCGAGACAGGGGGGCATGTCTGCCAAATTTCATCACCCAACAATGTGTTTCACAGAACTATGATACAAATATAACCTAACAGGCTATTCGTTGCTAATAAATCAATAGTTATACGTAAATAAATACAGTATTATCAATATAATTTTATTTTTATTGCCGAATAATCAAAATAGATACAAAAATATGGCTCTGCATTACGAAATTGACAACACCGATTTACAGATATTGAACATACTAATGGAAAATGCCTTTACTCCCTATACAGAAATAGGAAAAAAGCTGTTCATCAGCCCCGGCACAGTGCACGTGCGCATGAATAAAATGGAGAAGCTGGGCATTGTAAAACACCCGCAATTGCAAATAGATTTAGGCAAACTGGGAATGGATGTAACTGCCTTCATAGGTGTGTATCTTATCCGCAGCGATATGTATGACAAAGTAGTAACACAGCTAAAAAAGATAGATGAAATACTCTCCTGCAATTACACCACGGGTAATTACTCGCTGTTTTTAAAAATAGTCTGCCGCGATACCCAACACCTTCGCGAAGTGCTGCACGATAAATTACAAAAGGTGGAAGGTATTAGCCGCACAGAAACGCTTATATCACTGGAAGAAAGCTTTAGCCGCCACATTAAGATTAAGCTAGAGAAAGGAAAGTAAAGAGAGATTTTTCACAGAATTGTCATAATTGCAAAAATTACTAAACAAACACACTAATCGGTTAAACCTTTCGTTAGTAAAACGTATCTAATAAATACGTATGAAAACAGTAACCACAGAAACAACTTTAGAGAAACGCTATCGCAAATGGTTGGAAAACTTAGATGCGTTTAAAGAGCATTTGTTGAAAATAGATAATGTAAGTTTGCAATTGCAAAGTAGTGTTAACGATTTACACTTCCAGCGCGAATTAAGCGAGATTCGCAACGAAATTATTTTGCAGAAGAAAATAGTTAGTGCTTTAAGCGAAGAAGTGTTGCAGTTGAAAGAAAAGCACGGTGAGCAAAAGTCCAATACGCTTTCCAATTTGATTGAGAACAACCGCTTTCGCGAACAGGTTCGAAAAGCAGGAGAATCAATTTTTATGCTTAAGAATCAGTTAAATAAGTTCCTTTCCATAGCCTCATAGCAGGCGTCTTAGTTAGTGTGTCGAATGCCTGCACGTTCTGTGTGGGCATTCTTTTTTTAATAGCATCTCACAGACTTCACAGTAAACACAGTAGAGAAATTCTTGTATTTGTTTGTGCATTCTGCGTATTCTGCGAGTAATAAGGTTTGCCTTAGATATTTTTATACCGTTTCGTTCTTCTTCATACGCACATAAAAAGTACTACCCACGTTTTCAGCAGATTCAAACCAAATTCTTCCACCGGTGCCGTCAATTATTTGTTTGGCAATAGCTAAACCCAAACCGGTGCCCGATGATTTAGTAGTGAAGTTTGGCACAAATACTTTATCGTAATTATCGCTTGGTATACCGCTTCCGTTATCGCTTACGGCAATGTTAATCCAGCCGTCTTCTTCTTTTACGTTCACATCCACAAAACCTTTGCGGTGCTCCGGTATGCTTTGTATGGCGTTCTTCACCAGGTTATTAAACACGCTCACCATTTGGTTTTTATCAACAAATACGTACGGACTGTGAGATTCTGTGCTGAAAGTTACCGAAGCATATTCTTCGCTAGCAAAAAGGTCAGCTATATGTTTAAGTAAGTCGTTCAGATTAAGAATTTCGTTCTGCGCTTTCGGCATTTTAGCAAACGATGAAAATGCAGTAGCAATACTTGATAAATTTTCAATCTGCTCCTCTAAAGTCTTAGTTACTTTCTTGGCCAATTCATTGATGTTCGGATGTCCCTCATCAATTGCTCTTTGTAAGTACTGAATACTCAACTTCATTGGCGTAAGCGGATTCTTTATTTCGTGAGCAATCTGTTTCGCCATTTCGCGCCACGCACTTTCACGTTCGCCTTTAGCTAACTTTTGTGCGCTTTGCTCTAACTCTGCTATCATTTTGTTATACTCATTCACAAGTACACCAATTTCATCTTTACTGTTCCATTCAATAGGTTCATTTATTTTATTCAAATTTAGAATGCGCAGTTTCTCGCTAATAATGGTGAGTGGACGGGTAATAGAATTAGAAATAAAATAAGCCAGCACTGCTGCGCATATCAGCAGGAATACATACACGTTCATCAACGCAACAAGGAAAGAAGAAACTTCATCATTAATATTTTTTGAACGCTCGAAATAAGGAATGCCGATGTATGCCACCGCTTCGCCTTTATTGTTGCGGACAGGTGCATAAGTTGCCAAATAGTTTAGTTCGCCAATACTTTCCTGTTTAGTTACCTGCGCTGCTTTATTATTCTTCAATTCAAAATAAGCATCAGGGTTCATCTTCTTGCTCACCAAACCTTTATCGTAAATAATGGGTTGGGATGATACCGCAATATCCCCAGTGGTATTATAAAAATTAATGTCCACAGAGTTTATATCTGCCAGGCGAGCTATTTCTAAATTCAATTCGCTCTCGACATTGCCGGCAAGTGCAGTTACATCGTTGCTGTTCTTTTGAGTAAAATACTCTAAACTGGCATGAATTACCTTCTCTTTCCGCAACAAGCGGTCGGTGTAAAAATTATCATACTGCCTACTAAAAAAGCTGATGGTAATAATTCCAATGATGATAAATGAAAAAACAATCATGGCGAGCATAGAATAGTTGATGCGCGTGCGGAAAGAAAGCACAAACCCATCTGGCAAAACATTTTCTGCCGGACTGCTGTTGGCTACTTTTAAAATAATAAGCAGCATAAGAACTGCCAGAAAAAAGAACGTAAATAGGTAAGAGAAAGTAGCAATAGGTTCAAACAAAGGTTCGCGCGAAACGGTTACAATTACATTTTTACCGTTCGAGAAATGCTGAATACTGTGTTCCCAATCAACTTCTTCAATAAATAAAAAATCGCCTCCCTTAAACCGGTAATCTTTGTTCCAGTAATAGGAATACGGATAATCGCCATACTGTGCAATCAGTTTATCGTTTTGATATATGGCGTAAGCATAATTATTTACGTTGTTGGAAACGGTAACGTTACTGCCTAGCAACAATTCCGGATAAACGTTCTGCCCGTAATAAATTTTAGGCACCAACTTTAAAACAAACGAACCAGCAATTGAAGTATCATTTTTAAACGAAATGATGGACAGATACGAATAATTTAAAGTAGTATCGTTAATGTAATGCAAGGCTTGAGCGGGTGTAGAATCATGCACAATTAAATTCTTATAAAATTTAATGTTAGCTGTATCTCCATTGCGCATGGCGTTTCCTTCTACATCAAAGGCAAACAATTGCAGATTATATTTATTGAAATAGCCGCTTAAATAAAGTGAGCTAATGCGGTCTGTTACTTCTTTTTTAGAGATGATTGGATTGGTGAAAAAGTTTTTGCTGAAACCATCTGCTTCAATACGCTTTACCGCATCACTAAACATATATTCCGCCACAAAATCGCGCTCGCTTACCAACTTACCCGAAAAAAACTTTCGTTGGTTGCGCTCTTTGCGTTCGTATAAATTTTCAATGAGAAAAGCTGATAACACGCTATAAAGAGCTACGTAAATAATCAGGTTGCGAACAGAAAGCAGTTTGTCTTTCTCCAACATAAAGTAGAACACTAACACAAATGTAGTTGCCCACAGCGTAGAGAAAACAAGTGATTCGAAATAGAAGGAATTAAAGCCAAATAGAGTAAATATGATGGCTGCAAAAAGGGTAACTGCAATCAAGTAAACTCTTCTTACTTTGGCTTGCTGAAGGTCAAGAAAGATGTTTTTAGTAACAATAAAATGGCTGACTAACAAAAATACAATACACAACAAGCCTAACAAGCTATAGCCATTTAGACTAAGAATATTGTAGACTTCAAAAGATATGGTAGAGTCCATCACCAGTGTTTTGAATACCCACCACACTAACCAGGTGTAAGCAAAAACAAAAGCAATGTTTTGCAGCCGCACAAGCGAATACAGTTTTGAATCTGACTCAACTTTGGTGTTGTATCTCGTGTAAAAAAGCACCAACCAAATAATCAGGAAAGAATTGATGATTAAATCGCCTAAAGATTTGGTGACGACTGACGAAGCATAATATTTCGGGTCGAATAATTCGAGTTTGTAAAACTCGCTGGGTTGGTCGAAGTAAAGCATGAGCGCGCGAGCGGCTGCCAACGCAAGCACAAGAAAAGTAAAGCCAAAAAGGAAGTTTTGCTTTTGAACAATTTGAACCGCCAAACGTTGGGCGTAATAAAAAGCTATAAGCAGTAAAACTAACTGCGCCAACAGAAGAGAAAAGTTAGAATCTATTTCTTTGCTATCGCCCGAAACATAAAGACTGAATAACAGTTCGCCTTTTACATTATTAACCGGAATAGAGCCATCAATCTTTTGTTCGCTCAACTCAATATTGTGGGGCACCTTTAAGCCCAGCGCAAAATCGTTCGTCAAAAATTTATTCTCAAACGGATAATCGTGCTTAACCGGCACTAAACCTATGATGGTTTCATTGGGGATAGAATCTGTATGCTTGCTTGCCTGATACCAACCATTCTTTAATTTAATAAATGAAGTGCCTTCTGGCATAGCACTTGGCAAGGAAAGCAAAGCCACAGAATTATCTGTCCAATGCACTATCGAATCGCTTCGGTAGTAATAAAGCAAAATGTTTTGCGCTTCTAAACTTTCAATAATTGGAGATTCTTCATCACCTTGTAAAAACGCTTGGTGGAGAGATTTGTCTTTTACTGTGTTCGCAAAAACTCCTTCATCTTCATTCAGCTTGCTTTGAATTTGTTTGGCAATAGACCGAAGATTACTGTTGCTTGGCTTTAATAACGCTACAGCCAACGCCATCACCAGCAATGCGGGCAGGAAATACTTCTTTATGTTTTCGTTGAGCGTCAAAATTTAAAGCAAGATAATGGGTTTGATAATTTTTAACACTGCTAAAGTCCTGCCAACTTTGCTTCATTCCATATTCCATCCATTTCTTCGAGCGTCATATCGTTGAGCGACTTCTGCATTTTCTCAGCTTTCTCCTCTATAAATTTAAACCTGCGGATGAATTTAATGTTTGTTCTTTCAAGTGCCGTTTCAGGGTCTACTTTCAGGAACCGTGCATAGTTTACTAAAGAGAAAAGCAAATCGCCAAATTCTTCTTCTGTCTTTTCCTTACTGCCACTGGCTACTGCTTCTGCCAACTCCCTTTGCTCCTCTTCTACTTTTTTCCAAACATCTTCAATCTTATCCCACTCAAATTTTACCTGCGCGGCTTTGTCTTGTATCCGATAGGCTTTGATTAAAGAGGGTAACGAATCAGGCACACCCCCTAAAACCGATTTTTTTCCTTCGCGCATTTTCAGTTGTTCCCAGTTCTTCTTTACATCTTCTTCGTTGTTCACCTTTACATCGCTGTAAATATGCGGGTGACGATAAATCAGTTTCTCGCATAAATCATTCGTCAGGCTTGCCATATCAAACTCACCTTTCTCCTCTCCTATACGTGCATAAAAAACGATGTGCAATAACAAATCGCCTAATTCTTCCTTCACATTTTTCATATCGCCTTTAAGTATGGCATCGCCCAACTCGTAAGTTTCTTCTATGGTAAGCGGACGAAGAGTTTCCATAGTTTGCTTTTTATCCCAGGGGCATTGTTCGCGCAATTCATCCATTATTTTGAGAATACGCTCAAAGGCAAGTAATTTTTGTTCTTTGTTTATCATTGCCCAAACATAAGCACCGCAAGTATATATTCACACAAAATTTCTAACATGAACAAGATAATCGAATGTGTTCCCAACTTTAGCGAAGGGCGCGATATGAATATCATAAAGCAGATTACTGATGCCATTGAGAGTGTTGAAGGAATTAAGTTACTGAATGTTGACCCAGGCAAAGCGACTAACCGAACCGTGGTGACTTTTGTAGGAGATGAAAACAAGGTGGTAGAAGCAGCTTACCTGGCAATTAGCAAAGCTGCCGAACTGATAGATATGCGCAAACATAAAGGTGAACATCCGCGCTTTGGAGCTACAGATGTTTGTCCGTTTATTCCGATTGCGAATGCAACAATGGAAGACTGTATTGCTTGTGCAAAGAAGTTAGGCGATCGCGTAGGCAAAGATTTGAAGATACCGGTTTACTTATACGAATACGCAGCAAGTGCACCTCATCGTATAAACTTAGCAAACATTCGTGCCGGTGAATACGAAGGCATTGCACAGAAAATAAAAACAAAAGATTGGAAGCCCGATTATGGTGCTGCAGCTTTTAATGCGAAGAGCGGAAACATTGCTATTGGCGCGCGCGATTTCCTGGTGGCTTACAACGTGAATCTGAACACTACTTCTACCCGTAGAGCTAACTCGGTTGCCTTTGATGTGCGCGAACAAGGAAGAAAAGTAAAAAATGAATTGGGTGTAGAAATAATACAACCCGGTGCGTGTAAAAATGTAAAAGGCATTGGCTGGTATATTGCCGAATACGGAGTAGCGCAAGTGAGTATGAACCTGACCAACATTAACATTACACCGGTGCATGTGGCGTTTGACGAATGTGTAACCAGTTCGCACAACCGTGGTATGCGGGTAACCGGTAGCGAGTTGATTGGCTTAATGCCGTTGAAAGCAATATTAGATGCTGGTAAATATTTCTTGCTGAAACAAAACCGGAGCACCGGTGTAAGCGAAGATGAACTGATAAAGATTGCTGTGAAAAGCATGGGCTTAGACGAACTAACACCATTCGAACCATGCAAGCGCATTATTGAATATATGCTGGAAGATGAGGGCTTCTTCCCATTACTGAATATGAACCTGCGCAAGTTTGCCGATGAAACGGCAAGCGAAAGCCCTGCACCGGGAGGTGGTTCTATTGCTGCTTACATGGGAGCATTGGGAATTTCACTAGGCACAATGGTGGCTAATCTTTCTTCACACAAAAAAGGATGGGACGACCGGTGGAAAGAGTTTAGCAACTATGCCGAAGACGGACAGAAAATAAAAGATGAGCTATTGAAGTTGGTTGATGAAGATACCCGCGCGTTTAATAGAATTATGGATGCGTTTGCTTTGCCTAAATCTTCGGATACAGAAAAAGCTGTGCGTAAAGAAGCAATACAGGAGGCAACGAAACAAGCTATTGAAGTTCCGTTTCGTGTAATGGAGTTATCGCTTAAAAGTTTTGATGTAATTAAAGCCATGGCGGAGACTGGCAATCCAAATTCGGTTTCTGATGCCGGTGTTGGTGCGCTATGCGCGCGTTCAGCAGTTTACGGTGCATGGCTGAATGTAAAAATCAATGCTTCTTCTTTTAGTGATAAAAGATACACGGCACGTAAGTTAGCTAAAGGAAAAGAGCTATTAGACAAGGCGAAAGAAATGGAGCGTAAAGTGCTGGCGATAGTTGAACGGAAAATATCAAGTTAACAGCGAGCAATACAGCCAAACAAGAAACAACAAACTATAAACAAGTAACATGATACCCTTAATTACAGAAATAATTGAAAAGTTTGGCCCGCGACCGGCAGCCAGCAAAGCTGAAAAACATGCGCAGCTTTTTATCCGCGATAAATGTTTGCAGTATACCGACAATGTAAAGTTTATGGAGTTTGAATAATACCTGCATGCGCGTTTTGGCAAACTGAAATACTACTGCGCTGTGTTCTTCATTTCCATGCTGCTTTACTATTTCTCGATACCCGATATTCTTTGGCTAAAAGTTACCGCGCTGCTGCTTTCGCTGGCTAATACCATTGCTTTTGTTTTAGACTTTATGACCTACACGGTAGTACTGCAAAGTTTCCCCGGGCCATTAATGACCAGTTGGAATGTAGAGGCCACGCTGGAACCAAAGGGCGAAGTGAAAAACACCCTTATAGTTTCGGGGCATATAGACAGTGTGTTCGAATTTAAATGGTGGTATAAGCTGGGTCAATTGGGTTCGTTGCTTACCATTATTGCCGGTGCGGTAATGGTGTTGTTTCCGGTATTTTGCCTACTGGCTTTATTGCTGCCAAGTGGCGAATGGAGCTGGTGGGTGTTTATGACATTTGTATTACTCAGCCCTTCTACCGTTACTTATTTTAACATGCACGGCAACCATGCGGTAGATGGCGCCTCCGATAACCTTTCGGGCATTGCTATTTCATTCGAAATTTTTAAAACGTTTGCCGACCCTTCGGCTAAAGGCAAATCTACACTGCACAACACGCGCTTAAAGTTTGTGAGTTTCGGCAGCGAGGAAACAGGATTAAGCGGCTCGTTTAATTACGTAAAAGCGAACAAAGATGAATTGCTGAAAGAAAACACACACCTTATAAATATTGATGGAGTGCGCTTGCCGGAGCATGTAAGCGTGGTACAAAGCGAACTAATGAGCGGCACTAAACACAGCCCTATGCTGGTGGAAGGGCTGCAAAAGAGTTTTGCTGCTAAAAACATTACGCTTAAAACCGTAACCATTCCTATTGGCGGAACCGATGCCGTAGCGTTTGCCCGCCTCGGCCTGCCTTCTACCACTATTATTGGTATTGCTATAGATAAACTGGACCCTACTTACCACACCCGCAGAGATGTGGTGGGTAACATAAACCCACTGGCATTAGAAAACACTAAGAATGGTGTGGTAGAATTTGTGAGCAGATGGGATGAACAAGCATAAGTCTACATAACAAAACTTGCACCGTTTCTTACAAATAACTCAATTTTGCGCACTATTAATATAGGTTGTATATAACAGCACAATACCTAGCGCAATGGGTAAAATGGTATAGGCTATAAGGTGAACAAGGTTGCCTGTTTTATCGCCCATCAACTCTTTCATTTTAAGCAATTTTGTTGAATTTGAAATATTGTTGGTAATGCGCAGGTATAGCATATATGCACCAAAGCCAAGCGCAAAAATGCCCAATAATAAGTTTGTGTAATCCATTTTTATTTTTTTACAACACTAAAATTAGCAGGATAGCTTGTAAAACAGAAAAAGCGCGAATCTCTTCGCGCTTTTTCTGTTTTACAAGTTCAGTAGAGATTGCCTACCTAACCAAAGTAACGGTACCCGATTTTTCAATTACGCTCCCGCTTGAGCAAAGTCCTTTTACGCTGTATACGT
>CAMBIM010000093.1 GCA_945867505.1 Chitinophaga pinensis | reverse complement strand
TAGCGGGTAAAGTCGTCCACGGCTTCGGAAAAGCGTTTGTTCAACTGCTTAACCATGCCGCGAGATTTGTAAGCGTAGTGGTAACTTTTATTCAGGGCTAATACCTTGTTGTAATCGCTAATGGCTTCGTCATATTTTTTCCAATCGCTTAAAATAGAAGCGCGACCCATGTAGGCAAGTAGATAGGTAGAATCGAGTGTCAAGGTTTTAGTAAAATACTGTGCCGCTTCGGTTTTTCTTTTGCTTTGCAAATACACCGCAGCCATGCTGTAAAACAGTTTTGGTTTAGAAGAATCTATACGCACACATTCCTGATACTCTTTTAATGCCACTGCCTGCAAGCCGGTAGAGGCATGTAAATCAGCAAGTGTCATCCATGTATCGTAATTATCGCGCCACAATTCCAACGATTTGTTTAAATACTCTTCTGCCTGATTGGTTTTCTTTTCGGCAATAGACTTTTGCGCCCGCTTTAAAAGAAACTGAGATTTTATGTGCTGAATAGTATCGGCAGGTGTGGCGTTATCGGCAACAGCACTTTTGGTTGTAGCCGTTTTAGACGGTATTGTTGCCATAGTGGTTTTTACTACAGTATCTTTTTGTGCCACAACCGGTGTTGGTTTGGGTTCAGCTTTCTTTACCGTATCTGAATTTGTTTTAGCCTGCATTACATCGCGCTCAATAGTTTTGGCGATGGAGTCGTGCTTAGAAAGGGCAGGTTTGGTTTCGGTGGTTTGTGGTTTTGTTTTCTTCTCATCAACTCTTACCACAACTAATGTGTCGGCTTTCTTTGCCTGTTCAGTTGTCTTCTTTGTTTCTGCTTGCTTCTTTACAACTGCAACGGTATCAAGTTTAGCGGGTTTAGCTGTTTCTTTTTTTGTTATGGTGGAAATAGTATCTGCTTTGGCTACGGCAACCACCGGCTTCGGGTTCTTTTCTTTAGCCGGTTTTGGCGTTTCGGTTTTGCCGAGGTCGTATACTAAAACTGTATCGCGCCCAAACGATTTGGTTTCTTTTTGTTTAGCCGTAGCTTTTTCTATCGGTGCAGGTTTTTTAGTAATGGCTGTATCTTTTATTACAACTGTTGTAGTTTCCGCCACCGGTTTTTTCTCTGTTTTATTTTCCGGCTTCTTGTTAGACTTAACAGGTTTAGAATTTGTATTTGCTTTTGATGTATTTGCAACACTTGCTGTAGCCAGTGCTAAAGAATCTGCCCGTTGATGGTCGTAATAGGCAGTAAGGCGAGCTTGAATGCTTTGCTTTTGTGTGATTAGTTTGGTGCAATCGAGGGTTAAACTATCGTTCATGTATTGCAGATAAGGAACAAGCTCCGTGCGGTCGCGTTTGCGTTTCATGCGCTGCAAAATTTCTTTTACATCGTTCTTGTTTTTTATCTCGGGGTCTGGTTTACTTAAGGTATCTAAGCTGGATTTAATACCTGCCAACATGGCTTCGTTCAGTTCCAACGTAGCATCTACCAGCATTAAATTGTTGTTGTCAATTTCGGGATTGTAGTTGCCGTATTTATTCAAATCGACACCGTTACCGGCTTGCGAAAAAGCTTTGGACAGGGAAAGGAAAGTAAGCGCGGAGAGGAAAATTATTCTTTTAAACTTCATTAAAATCAGCAGTTAAAAAATCAGCACATCGGTTATTACATTTTCTCCCAGCTCTTTGTTAAATATTTCTTTGATTTTATGTTTCGAATAAGTCAATTCCTGTTTCAGCGCAGCCGATTCAATCTTTAAATACAACTTTCCTTTACGTAACGAAATATTGGAAGTATGCCGGGCAATCATAGCACCCATTACTTTACTCCAGCTCTCGCGAATTTGCGATTCGTGCAAACCCGAACCGAGTTTAAACTCGCGCACCATCATTTGGATGGCTTCTTTTAAGGTAACCGCATTCTTCCGCATGGCTTATTCTCCGTCAACAATTATAGGAGTGGTTTTAATGTAGTTGCTAAAGTGCTTTGCTTTGTCGCGAAGTATAACGGTGTAAACAACGGTATCTTTAGGGCAATTTGGAGTAGGCGTTACAAAACATTTTTTGGAATCAACAGCAGTAATCACTTGAATCTCGCCCGAAATAGCATTGTAAGTTCCTACCGACTCTACATCAGGCGAAGCAAAAATACCTACACAATTATCTCGACTATCAATAAGAAAAACATTGAACCCGCTTAAGCCAAGGCAGGTAGAATCGCCATCTTTTAAACCGCATTGGTTACAAGAATCGGAAGGCGATTGGCGCACACCAATATCACCATCGCCATCAGTAAAGGTGAAAGTAATGGTGTCAACCAAGCCGCTTTTAATAAATGAAGAGGAAACTGATTTGAATTCAATAGCTGGAATAATAGGGTAGCTAGGTGGCTTTACGCATGCTGAAAGTGAGGCAATAGCCAATAAGATGATAAACAACTTTCGGTTCATGTGTTATGTTATTTTTTTAAAGGACACATGGAATTCGCATAACCTACATTTACAATGTGTAAATATATTTTGGTGATATGCTCATTTCATTGAATCAAATAAACTCAAAATTGCCTTGTTTATTGCATTTTTAGCCGCACAAAATATTTGCATTTGAATTTGTTGATGGATAATATTTTTTCTATTACTGATTTAACTTTTGAAGCGGTTGCTTTGGATGTGTTTCGGTATCAGTACCAACAGGTAGAAATCTACCAACTGTATTGCAATTCGCTGAAACGGGATCCTTCTACAGTAAAATGCCTTGCTGATATTCCTTTTCTTCCCATTGAGTTTTTTAAAACGCATACCGTTATTGCTAAAGAGAAGAATGCAGAAAAGGTTTTTGAAAGCAGCGGCACAACCGGACAAGTTTCCTCTAAACATCCTGTTGCTGATTTGAGTTTATATGAAAGAAGTTTTGAAAAATGTTTCGAACTGTTTTATGGGGATGTAAAAGAGTATGTAATTCTTGCTTTGCTGCCTTCGTATTTAGAGCGCGATAATTCTTCGCTGGCATACATGGCTAAGAATCTGATTGAGCGAAGCCACCAAAATGCCAGTGGTTTTTTCTTGAATGAATTTGAAAAACTTTACGATTGGTTAGATGTATTGAAAAACGGCAAACGTAAAGTAATGCTGTTGGGTGTTACCTTTGGCTTGCTTGATTTTGCTGAGCAATACAAAATTGATTTCCCGGATTTGATTGTGATGGAAACCGGTGGCATGAAAGGCAGGAGAGAAGAACTAACCCGCGAGGAAGTTCATTTGCAATTGCGCACCGCCTTTGATGTAGCAGACATTCATTCAGAATATGGAATGACAGAATTGCTTTCGCAAGGCTACTCAAAAGCCAATGGTATATTTCATTCTCCGCCTTGGATGCGCTTGCTTACCCGCGATATGTATGACCCGCTAACGATACAAAAAGAAAACGCCACCGGTGCAGTGAATGTGATTGATTTAGCCAACTTGTATTCCTGTTCGTTTATTTCCACCGGAGATTTAGGAAGAACTAAAGCCGATGGAAGTTTTGAAATACTTGGCAGGATGGATAATGCGGAGATTCGCGGATGTAATCTGATGGCGTTGTAAATGTGATAATTCGGAAATTTGAAAATTTGGTAATGGACTTATTGAAGAACACTTTTCTTTTTAGAGTATATCGTGAGTTCAAACTGTTGTTTGTAATGTTAATAGTTTTTATGGTCGGCACACTGTGGTTTGCGCTAAAGAGCCGTGAAGAGTTTCCGTTTTTACTGTTTGGTATGTATTCATTGAAGGAAGAAGCGCAAGAAGAATACATAGCTTACTCAATTGTGGTAGATGGCAACGAAATAATTTACAAGAGTATGAGCGATGCGCAGCGCGAACTGGCGTCTACTACTTTGATTAACACGTTGGCTATCAACAATCCTTTATCAAACACCGGGTTTACTAATTGGCTTAAACGTTACAAGGCAGGCAATAAACCACTGGAGATATATAAACTAACCTGTTTGTATTTGCCCGATGGTAAGCCACTGATTATGAAACGCGAATTGATTTATCCGCATGACCAATTCTGAAACCTTTAATAAGGAGTATAAGTTAAAAGCGTTTCTCGTTTTTGGCGTGGCACTGCTTATTTTGGCTTATCGCTTCTTTAGCCATGCTTTGTTTACAGGGATGTTGAATCCGGTTTATTCATTTCAGCAAAAGGAAACATGGTATCATATTCTGCTTGCTTCAAACCTCCCTCAATTTATCACTGATAATTATCTGCTATCTGTAATTCTTGATTTGTCGCTTTTTATTTTTCCCATTTTGTTTTTTCTAAGTTGGAAGCAGATTTGGGCAATTGCTTTCTCTACAGTTGTGTTGATTTATTTCTTCACTTTCAATCTTGTTACAGGTCATCATTATCATGGCTTGGTTGGTCTTATCTTAATCACTATTCCGTTTTGGACTAAGAATGAGACACGGTTTAATCTTTTATGGGAAGCAGTGCGTTATTACTGGCTTTACATTTTTGCATCAGCTGCGCTTTGGAAGATTTTACGAGGTTCTGTTTTTTATACCGAGCAACTTTCAAACATTTTAAAATGGCAACAACTTGATTTGCTTTTGCAACAGCCTGATAGTTTTCAGGCGCAGGTAGCGCAGTACTTAATTTCCAATCCGCAGGTTTCGCATGGGGTGTTGGTGGTTAATGTGCTGGTGCAGTTGAGTTTTGTTGTAGGATTCTTTACCAAGAAGTTTGATACGATGCTTTTTGTGCTTGCTATAATCTTTTGTGCGGCAAACTATTTTGTAATGAGCATTGTATCAATAGAGTTGCTGATGTTAAATCTTACTTTATTAAACTGGGAGAAGATGGCTGCTTTATTTAAAAGACAAACAGAATTATGACACCAACCGATTGGATAGGCTTTGCCGGAGTAACTATAATGCTCATTCCCTATTTCCTAAACCTTAACAATACAATTGCCAAAGACAGTCTAACCTATTTACTTCTTAATCTGGTAGGAGCGGGTATAGCCTGCGTAGCATCAGTGCTTATTAGGTATCTGCCTTTTGTAATCCTGGAGGCCTGCTGGACGTTGGTGTCTGCTTATGGAGTAATTCAATATTTAAGACATAAGAAGTAAGAATTCATTTTTGAAATTACTTCACTAACATATTTATAAGAAATAGTAGTTGATTCATAGATGCCTAAATCTTAGAAACTTTAGCGCGTAAATAATGGTCGGCTAATACCAAAGCTGCCATTGCCACTACAATAGGAACCGCGCGGGGAACTACACAAGGGTCGTGGCGACCTTTGCCTTTTATCTCGGTTTCGTTTCCATCTTTATCAACGGTGGCTTGCGTTTGCATGATAGTAGCCACCGGTTTAAAGGCAACGTTGAAATAAATATCCATGCCGTTGCTGATGCCACCTTGTATGCCACCAGAGTTATTGGTTTGGGTTACAATTTCTCCGTTTGAGTTTGTTTCAAACACATCGTTATGTTGCGAGCCATTTAGTTTGGTTCCGGCAAAGCCGCTTCCGTATTCAAAACCATGAACTGCATTTATGCTTAACATGGCCTTAGCTAAATCGGCATGTAGTTTATCGAACACCGGTTCGCCTAAACCAACAGGAGTATGTTTGATGACACAGGTAATCATTCCGCCAACAGTATCGCCTTTGGCTTTTGTCTCCTGAATCAGCTCAATCATTCGGTTGGCTGTTTCTTCATCGGGGCAGCGAACAATGTTTGTATCTGTTTTGGTTAAATCAAGTTGCTGATAATTTTTTTCTAACTGAATTTTGCCAACGGTAGAAACGTATGCGCTGATTTCAATTCCCGCTTGCATCAATAATTGTTTTGCAATTGCACCAGCAATAACACGCGCTGCGGTTTCGCGGGCACTTGCTCTGCCGCCACCGCGATAATCGCGAATGCCATACTTGGTTTCATAAGTATAATCGGCATGGCTCGGGCGGTAGGCATCTTTTAAATGCGTATAGTCTTCCGGCTTTTGGTCTTCGTTTTTGATTGTGATAGCTATTGGAGAACCTAATGTCCTTCCTTTAAACACACCGGAAAGGATTTCGAAGGTATCGCTTTCCTTACGTTGAGTGGTAATTGTAGATTGTCCAGGTTTGCGCCTGTCTAATTCATGCTGAATGAAATCTAAATCAAGTTCCAAACCCGCGGGGCAGCCATCAATAACAACGCCAATGGACTTGCCGTGGCTTTCGCCAAAAGTGGTAATGCGAAAAATTTCTCCAAAGCTGTTTCCTGGCATGTTTTAATTACGAATTTAGAAATCGCAGATTCGCGAATTCCAAATATAAATTTATCTGAATGAGCAATTACAAATTACGAATTGAAATGCAAAAAAGCGTAAGATTGTTGTATGAAGTCAATTTTAATTCGAAATATAAAATCGTTGTCAGGTGTTCGTGATGCGAATGTAAGATTGGTAAGCGGAGCGGAAATGAAGATTCTTCCCGCCATTGAAAATGCTTTTGTGTTGATAGAAAACGGATTGATAAAGGCCTTTGGTAGGAATGAAGGTGCACCGGAGCGTGCCGATGAAGTAATTGATGCTACCGGTAAGTTTGTGTTGCCCACCTGGTGCGATTCGCACACGCATTTGGTTTATGCTGGTTCGCGAGAGAATGAATTTGTAGATAAGATAAAGGGATTGACTTATGAAGAAATAGCTGTGCGTGGTGGTGGTATTTTAAATTCGGCTAAACGGTTAGCCGAAACAAGCGAAGAAGAATTGTTTGATTCCGCCTGGCTGCGATTAGAAACTATACAGGACTTTGGCACCGGAGCGGTAGAGATTAAGAGCGGCTATGGTTTGAGTTACGATGCAGAGTTAAAAATGCTTCGCGTGATAAGAAGGCTGAAAGAGAAATCTGCCTTAACTATTAAATCCACTTTTCTTGGCGCACATGCTTATCCGGCACAATTTAAAACAAACCATGAAGGATATTTGAAGATTTTACTGGGAGAGTTGTTGCCCAAGATTGCAGATGAGGGGCTTGCCGATTTTATAGATGTGTTTTGTGAGGAGAGTTATTTCAGTGCGGCTGAAACCGACAGAATACTGGCGGCAGGAGTGAAGTATGGCTTGAAACCTAAGGTGCATGTGAACCAGTTTAATGTGTTGGGTGGTGTGGCGGTGAGTATAAATTACGGTGCGTTAAGCGTTGATCATTTGGAGCATATTAGTGATGAAGATATTGCTGCGCTTAAAAATTCGAATACCATGCCCGTGGCATTGCCTGGTTGCTCCTTGTTTTTGAAAATACCTTATACCCCGGCACGAAAGATTATGGATGCCGGGTTGCCTTTGGCATTGGCAACCGATTTTAATCCCGGCTCGGCACCATCTGGGAATATGAATTTGGTGAACGCGCTGGCTTGTATAAATATGAATATGTTGCCCGAAGAAGTTATCAATGCTTCTACATTAAACGGTGCGTATGCTATGAATGTAACGCAGGAACTTGGTTCAATAACTATTGGAAAAAAGGCAAACCTGATTCTTACAAAACCGGTGTCTTCTTTGGCTATGTTGCCGTATACTTTTGGCGATAATTTGGTGGAGCGTAATATAATAGGTTAGCACTTGGTATTTCTAAATTTGATTTGCTGTACTGTTTCCGATTTTTTTATTTTTGTAGCACTAATTTCAAAACTTAAACAACAAACAATTTGGCCATAGTTCAACGCCCTTTCAATCCCCGCTTCGGCAGAGCACCATTTAAAAAAGAAGCCGAGCACAAAATCAACGAAAAAATACGCGCAGTAGAAATCCGACTGGTTGGCGAAAACATTACTCCTGGTGTTTATAGCACCAAGCAAGGAATAGACATGGCCGTAGAGTTAGGTCTCGACTTAGTAGAGATTTCGCCTAACGCGGTGCCACCGGTTTGCAAAATTGTAGACTACAACAAGTTTCTTTACGAAAAGAAAAGAAAGGAAAAGGAAATAAAAGCTCATGCTAAGAAAGTGGAGGTGAAGGAAATTCGCTTTACACCCAATACCGATGAGCATGATGTGGAGTTTAAAGCAAAGCATGCCGAGAACTTTTTAAAAGAAGGAAACAAGGTACGCACCTTTGTAATGTTTAAAGGCCGCGCTATTGTGTTTAAAGAAAGAGGTGAGTTGTTGTTATTGCAATTTGCTGATAAGTTAAAAGACGTTGCGACAGTAGAACAGTTACCTGCTTTGGAAGGAAAGAAAATGTTTATGACGCTTGCTCCTAAAGGTAAGAAGAAATAAGAAGGTAGTTTTATAAAAACAGAAAAGGCATTCAATCGAATGCCTTTTCTGTTTTTAGTAAGGATTGGCATCCATCTAAATTAGAAAATCCCCGCCATTGCTGACGAGGAATTTTCTTGGAACCGAGATTGAAGGACTCTTTTGCGAGTGTTTCCACACCCTTTATGTTTAGTTTATGTAGGCCATTAGTAAATGCGGGCTGGTGCTTTCTTTAAGCTGGCGGATACATTTTTCTTTTATCTGCCTAACGCGTTCGCGGGTGAGGTTGAACTTTTCGCCTATTTCTTCTAAGGTCATGGGTTGTTTTCCGTTTAAGCCAAAGTAGCAGCCAATAATTTCTGCTTCGCGCTCTGTTAATTGAGAGATGGCATTGTTGAGTTCTGACTCTACATTCTTCTGCATCAACTCATCTTCGGGAGATATATCGGTTTTGTCATAGAGCGTGTCACTTAGAGCTCCACTGCCATCTTCTATACTTCCGAATTTAGAATCGGTAGAAAGTGTCATGGTATTTACGCGGAAGTATTCGTCAATTTCTTCTTTGGTCATGCCCAGCATTTCCATCAGTTCTTCAACATCCGGTTCGCGCTGGTATTCCTGCTCGAAGTTTTGAAAGGCTTTTGTAATTTTAGTATAAGCACCGATTTTAGCCACCGGCAGGCGAATTATTCTCGATTGTTCAACCACGGCTTGCATCATCGCCTGACGCACCCACCATACGGCATAAGAAATGAATTTAAAACCACGGCTTTCGTCAAATTTATACGCGGCACGAATCAATCCTAAATTGCCTTCGTTTATTAAATCGCTTAAGAGTAAACCTTGATTTTGATATTGCTTGGCAACGCTTACTACAAAGCGTAGGTTGGCTTTTACCAGAGCGTCTAGTGCATCTGTATCGCCCTGACGAATCTTCTTTGCCAGTTCAGCTTCCTGCTCGGCAGTAATGAGTTCGTTTTTCGAAATCTCGTTCAAATATTTATCTAATTGAGGATCTCGAGCAGCAATGTTGTGAGTAATTCTTAACGGCCTCATAGGCTCTGGTTTTATCTTCGGTTCGTGTGTTTTTACGCCAAGTGGTTTAAAAAGTTACAGGGGCTGTAAAAAACAATGTGTGGCGTTTGTTACCGGTGAAAACCCTTCGACTTCTCTCAGGATGACATAGTCGTTTCAATTTAATGTCGGCACGGGCGGAGTGGATGACAGGACATAAATTATTTGCTCTGCTATTAAAACTCGATTGCATAGATAAATTCGCGGGAAATAATATTGAAATGAAAATTGCATTGATAGGCTACGGCAAAATGGGGAAGGAGATAGAGAAAGTAATTGTTGACCAGAATAATGTCGATGAAATTGTTTTGAAGATTACAGATAACAACTTACATGAGTTGACGGTTGAGAATTTGAAGAAGTGTGATGTGGCTATAGAGTTTACGCAACCGGAAGCTGCTGTGGAGAATATTTATAAATGTTTTGAGGCTGGCATACCGATAGTGGTTGGAACAACGGCTTGGTTAGAAAGGTTGGAAGATGTAAAGCGGAAATGTGCGGAGAAGAATGGAACGCTTTTCTTTTCGCCTAACTATAGCATAGGCGTAAATATTTTTTGGGAAGTAAACCGCATGCTTGCGCAACTGATGAATACACAACCGCAGTACGATGTAAGGATGGAAGAAATACACCATACTGAGAAGAAGGATGCACCCAGTGGCACTGCCGTAAGAACTGCGGAAGTGATTTTTGCCGGATTGGAACGTAAAAC
>CAMBIM010000092.1 GCA_945867505.1 Chitinophaga pinensis | reverse complement strand
CCTGTTCCGCTTCAGTAGCTTTACGCATAGATAATCAGAACGCTATTTCTACGGCTACCACTCCCCGTTGCGAATCATCCTTATCGGCTGTTGCAGCAATTATAGGCGATGTAAACGGAGTTGCATGGACTGTATTCAGCAGCACCGGCTTAACCAGCCCGGCAGTATCAGCCAACGGCACAAACAATAAGAATGCAGATATTACCTATGGCACAGTAGCGGCTCCTACCCAAAACGGAAGTTTGACCATACAGGCAGTAAACGGACAGTGCGCAGCCGTGCAGGCAACCATTGCAGTTAACAATCAGAACGCTATTACTACTGCCACTACTCCCCGTTGCGAATCAGCGTCATCGGAAGTGGGAGCTATAATAGGCGATGTAAACGGAGTTGCATGGACTGTATTCAGCAGCACCGGTTTAACCAGCCAGGCAGTATCAGCCAACGGCACAAACAACAAGAATGCAGATATTACCTATGGAACAGTAACCGCTCCTACTCAAAACGGAAGCTTAACCATACAGGCAGTAAACGGAGCCTGCATAGCTCAGCAGGCAACCATAGTAGTTAACAACACACCATATGCCTACGCTGGCACCGACCAAGCGGCTTGTGTCACGTCCAGTTTTGTAATGGCAGGCAATGACCCTACAACCGGCACTGGCGCAGTTAATGGCAGTTCGGGCGTTTGGACTTGCGTAAGCTCACCTTGTACGGGAGTGGGCCCGGCTGGTTCTTTTAACGGAACAACTACCAATGTGGCTGTAGGCACTTCTTCTACCCTGCGCTGGACGGTTACAAATGAAGCCTGTTCGGTAACAGACGATGTAGTTTTAACTAATGACCAACAGAACAGCATTGGAGGAAATACAACATTGTGCGATTTCAATGATAATTCGGGTACAAACACCTACTCTTATACCAGTACGCCAGCTAGTAGTATCGTTTGGAGTGTTTCAGCCACTCCATCTGGAAATGCCGGTGCTATTACAAGTGGGGGTGTATATTCTCCGGTTGATTTAACGGGTAATATAGCATCGCAGACAGTTGTTATTTCGGCTGAGAATGGAACTTGTACTGCTAATTATAACATAACATTATACAATCAGCCTACAATTTCAAGCCCTACAGGTATAGCACTTTGCCAAAGCCAAAGCACAAGCCTTACCGCAGATATTACTACCGGTGTTACATGGGTAGTATCGCAGGGAGCTGCAAGCTGCCCAGGTGGAACGAGTGCGGGTTGCCTTAGTGGTCTTAATTTTACTGCACCGGATCCCGGGGCTGGTAGTGCTACATATAAAATAAAAGCCTCAACACAAGGTGCATGTTTTGCCGATGTTACGTTCCAAATAGATAAAGCTCTTACTATTTCAGGATTTACTCTACCTACAACTCCTGTGTGCGACAATACTGTGCTTTCTGGCATAAGCTCTACTCCTGCAGCATTATGGTCTATTACTTCAGGTGGCGGTTCATTAACTACAACAGGGTCTCCAACTGTCAATAATACATATACTCCTGCCGCTGTATCTACACCAACCCAAAATGCTACAGGAAACATTCGTATTGTATCTACTAACGGAGCTTGTACATACAATTATGCTATACGAATTGACAATGATAACTCCATTTCTACTGCAAACAATACAGTAGTTTGTGATGCAGCTACGCCTACTATTAGTGGAGATGTAAGCAATGTAACCTGGTCGTTTACCTCGGCTTTAACAGGAACAGAAGTTACAGGACCTAGCCAAAACACTACACTTACTCCAGGCAATGTAGCTGCGCCAACAGCGCAGTCAAGTATTACGGTTACTGCTACCAACGGTGCTTGTACCGCTAAGTCAATTACCGTATTAGTAGATAAGCAAAACTCTATTGCAGAAGCAGCGGGTACCTATGGTATTTGTGATGCCTCAGGTGCAACAACTTTATTTACTGGTGATGTTACTGGTACAGTATGGTCTAGCGGAACTCCAGGCAATGCAACAATAGCAACACCGGCAGTAAACGGAGTAGTAACACCTGCTGTTATAGCTGGTGCTACACCAAATGCCACAACGGTTATTACCGCTACTAACGGTGTTTGTACACCGGTAACCAGAACAGTTAGAGTAGATAATAATCCGGCCATAACAACCCCTGCAAGTCCGGCCTGCGATAACACTACGCCTGATTTTAATTTATCAGACTTAGCGGAGAGCAATGTTACCTGGTCAGCAGACTTTGGCACAATAACCAATAGCGGCACAAGAGGATTGTTAAGTTATACCGTTGTATTGCCTGCTACTTCGCAGCTAATAACGGTAACAGCAACTAATGGAGAATGTGCACCTACTGCAACTATAACTATGATTAACGCACCGTCTACTCCTGATGCGGGACCTGATCAGGTTTATTATCCAAACGTTGCTTGCGGAGTATTGTCAACAACCCTGGCAGGTTCAGTAGCACCGGTACCTAATTCAGGAAGCTGGACACAGGTTAGCGGTCCGGGAACCTCAACATTCAATGCTAATAATCATCAAAATAATGCAGGGGTAACAGCAACAACTTATGGAACGTATGTTTATCAGTGGCAAATAATTGTAGGCTCATGTGCTTCGCCAGTCGATCAGGTAACTGTTATTTACGATCCGGTGTTTAACCGCACCGTAACTGAAGAGCCTTGTATGAGTATGTCTGAAGCTACTTACAACACGCCAGGAAATATTAATTATTCTTATTTTGTGCTTGCTGCATCAGGTGGTTTAACACCCTATACTTTCCCAACAGATGATTTACCAAGACGCAAGCAAGTGGGTACTGTAACAACAGGCACAAGCTATGCTTACGAGCTTGATGCCACAGATCAAGATATTTTTGTAGTAATTGATTCTGTTGGTTGCTCGGCAGGGTCAAGCGTTGTAAATCCTACATTTACTTCGGTGCCTACAGAATTGGCAGTAAGTTCAGGAGTAGGAGCTGTTTCTGAAAGTTGCAATAACTCGTATAACCGCTGGGTTACTTATGTGTATGACAGTTTAAATTTAGGCACAGTTAACCAAGCTATACTGGCTATAAACGCAAGAAATAATGACTTGGGTAGGGTAACTGTGAACATGTATCGCGAGGGTGATGAGCCAATTGTGCCTAATAGTTCATGGGCTGGCTTTACTTGCCCAGGTACTTGGATGAGACCTATGGAACGTCACTTTATGGTAACTACTTCTAATGCACCTAGTGACTGGGGAAACACAGGAAATAAGGTGGGAGTTCGTTTATTCTTTACTCACCAGGAATTGGTAGACCTGATAGCAGAAACCTATGGTGTTGCCGGTTCAAGCAACTTTGGTGACGGTTGTCTTGCTAATGATGATGTGACAAACCTTAATGATTTGTATGTAACCAAATATACAGCTCCACCGGGAAGTATGAATACAGAGAATGAAAGTTATGCGGATAATATTGCCAACCAAAATAACCCAAGTGCTATTTACCGCATGTTTGGCGAAAATACGACTCCTGCATTAGGTAATGGGCCGCTTAGAAAGGATTATGAAAATACTATTGGTCAGAGTAAAAACTTTGATCAGATATACGGTCGTAGCACACCTTCTATATTAGCTGTTCCCCAACCTAACCACTTTGTGGAAATGGATGTTACCGAATTCTCTGAATTTTGGTTACACGGCACAACACACATTACCCCTCTACCTGTAGAGATGATTTACTTAGAAGCAACGCCAGTAAATAATGCCTTTATTCAAATTAAATGGGCAACTGCTATTGAAGTAAACAACGATGGTTTCCAAGTTGAGCGTAGTGCTGATGGACAAACTTGGGCTACTATTGGCTGGGTGAATGGAAACGATAACACTACCACGCAAACTAACTATCATTTTGATGACGTGAATGTAGTAGCCAACACAGTTTACTACTACCGTTTAAAACAAGTAGATAACGATGGCGCGTTTGAATACACCGACATTGTAAGTGCTCGCATAAACGGAGAAGTTAGCTTCAGCGTTAAAGACTTTGTTCCAAACCCAACAATGGATAGAACAAACTTGATAGTAACCGCAAGCAGAGACCAAGACATTACAGTAGCTTTCTATAACGTAGTAGGACAGAAAGTATTGGAAAGCAGCCATCAGCTTAATAAGGGCGGCAACCGCTTAGAGTTTGACTTAGGTAAATTGGCAAGCGGCACTTATACAGCTATAGTTTCATCAGCTAACGATGTTTATACGAAGAAAGTTGTGCTTGCAAGGCAATAGTTTGCTTTAATATAGCCTCTACGAAAAGCTCAGTAACAATGGAGGTTGCTGAGCTTTTTTAGTGGAACAAAGAATGGGAGGACACCGATTTTTGTTATCAATATTTAGATATTATGAAGTTGTTACCTGTCTTTAGATATCTGCATGTTATTGTGAAATTTTCTCGCTATTTTTTTTCTCGCTTATTTTTTTTCATTGTTTCGCTAGCAAGTCTTTCAGTCAATTATTCTATTTATTATTTCCGCAAGAGGGTTCTAGGCAAAAGCGACCAGCAGGCCAGGAAAATGAATGATGGAGAGTATACTGATTATTTAAATGGTCAACAAAATCGCAGGAAAGCAGAAACTGATTTGTATGCCAATTCTGCTTTAGAACAAAAAGGCGAACCCACCTTTAACAAGGGCACTCTTACAGAGGATAACATACACGTAAACTCGCTTTGGATAGGCAACTCTCTCTCAAAAATAGAGCTTCTTACGCTATATTCTTTTATTAAACAAGGCCATACATTCCACTTATGGACTTACGAAAAACTGACGAATGAGCTGCCGGAAGAGGTAATAATAGAAGACGCTAATAAAATTCTTCCACAAGAAGCAATATTCTTTTATAATCATATCAATAAATATGGCCATGGGAAGGGAAGCGTTTCTGGATTTTCCGATATTTTCCGATATAAATTGCTTTACGAAAAAGGCGGATGGTGGGTTGACATGGACGTTACCTGCCTAAAACCATTGAATGTTGTTGCACCTTACTTTTTCCGAAAGCATCATTCGCTTGAGTTGGTTGGTAATGTTATGAAAGCTCCGATTCGGTCTAAACTAATGATGAACTGTTATAAGGAAGCAGAAGCAGAGGTGAATGAAAACAATACCGATTGGCACAAACCCATTGAAATTTTAAATAAACACGTTTTTAAAAATAATCTTCAGCAGTATGTTTTTCCTTTCGTTTCTAATGTTGATGATTGGAATCAGATAGTTGATTTTGTAGTGGGAGAAAAACCAATACCGCAACATTATTATTTTATCCATTGGATGAATGAAGAATGGCGGTCGCGCAATATTGACAAAAACGATTTTAGGTATCGGTCTGCTCTTGCTCAACTGATGATAGAAGGGGGACTGCTTAAAAAACCAACTTTACCGATTACCTATTTTCTAAACGATCTGAAACACTTAGTGCTTATGAGAATATATTATTATTCTTAATGTAAGATAGCATAAACATGAAAGAGAAAAAATTCGTTTTTGTGGTTTGTGGTGAAAGGGCACACATAGACACACTTCACTTCTCCTTAAAAGCGCTAAAGCATTTTTCTCCTAACGAAATAATAATAGTTACCGATTCCCGGAGAAACGAAATACCGGTGGAACATGATAATATCATTGATATCCAAACACCTAGCATTTTCGATCATCACCAGGCGAGTATTTATCTTAAAACCGGATTGCACAATATTATTCCTTCCGGTAATTTGTATTGTTATTTAGATACGGATGTAGTGGCGTTGAGTGGGGAAGTGAATAAAATTTTCGAAAAAAAAACCGGCATTATCACCTTTGCTATTGACCACAGTAAAATGCATCAATTCAGTCCGTATGCAATTAACTGCGGTTGTCTGGACAGGAACAAAGCAGATTGGGAAATGCTTGATAAAATGCTGAAACGGTTTGACAACACAATACATGTTACCAATCGTTTCCTTCTTAAAAAGCAAGGGGAACTGAAAAAAAAATTTGAAATTATTAAAAGAGTAAAATTGAATTATTTGCTGTTTGCTTTAAAATATTTTTTGCCCGGCAAAATTTTACGCCTTGATGAAAACACCTATTACGATAAAGAAAAAAGAATTTGGTTTGATACAGTGGGTAATATTATTATGTATGAAATGTCAGGAGAAGCTATTTCACAAATTGAAAAAAATTCAGATTTAAAATGGAATTACTTGAAACGCAGATGGATAAATTCTTTGGGTGATGATATTCATAACCTACACTGCAATCATTTGTGCCAAAACATAAATTCTAAATTTCAAATAAGAGTTAGAAATAAACACTGGCAGCACTGGAACGGAGGCGTTTTTTTATTTGATGATTCCAGCAAAAATTTTATGGATGCGTGGCATGATAAAACAATGAAAATTTTTAAAGACCCATTGTGGAAGACCCGCGACCAAGGAACGCTTATAGCTACTGTATGGGAATTCGGATTGCAAAACGCTCCGGTGCTGTCAAAAGAGTTTAATTTTATTGCTGATCCATCCAACCCCCAGTTGATGATAAGTGAAGATCGTGAACATATAACAGACGATGTTTTTATTACACAATATGTTCCGGCATTTATTCACCTCTTTCACAACTTTGGTAAAACTGGCTGGGAAGTATGGGACTGGGTTGAGAAAAAATTATCAGAAGTTAATCGCTCGGTTGATGTATATTAGGATAACGAATAGGTGAGGTTATCTAACCTTCGGCAAAAATTTTTTGCGCCCCTTTCAACCATTTTTTCTGCACCCCTGAGTCTATAATTTTACAACGTTCTTTAAAAATAATGACTGCAAATCAGTTAGGCGGTAAGGATTGAAATTCAAACTGTTTATTAACCTGTAGAATTTGTTTTTGACGCGCTTTATGTTGCGCATCATAAAGCTCGTTTAACAGCGAGCCGTTTTGGGGGAGAGGGTTACCTGTGCCATGGTTTAAAAACCATAGCATGGGTGAATTACTAATTGCTCCTTCGCGCTTCGCCATTTACTGCTTGCGGCATGGTGGCGGGCAGGCTAAAGTAGAAGGTAGCTCCTTCATCTACTTTGCCTTCGGCCCATACTTTGCCTCCGTGTTTTTCTATAATTCGCTTTATAAGCATTAGCCCTACCCCGGTACCTTCAAACTGGGTAACGGAGTGCAGGCGCTGGAAGGCACCAAATAGCCTGTTGTAGTCTTTCATATCAAACCCGGCTCCGTTATCTTTTACATAAAAGGTGTAGCCTTGGGCAGTGGGTGTAAACCCTACTTTAATATGTGGATTTCGTTTTTTAGAAGAATACTTAATAGCGTTGCTTAACAGGTTCACGATTACCTGCTCCAGCATGCTGCTATCGGCCATTACCTTCGGCAATTGTTCCATTTCTATACAAGCAATGTGGGGGCTGGTAAACAAAATATTATCCCACACACCAGCTATCAGTTGGTTCATATCTACCAGTGCAGTTTGCAGTTGGTCTTTGGTGCATTTGGCCAGTGCCAGCAGATCGTCAATTATAGCATTCATGCGCTTGCTGCTGTTTTCTATATGCCCAAACATTTCCTGCACTTCGGCATTTAAAGCAAGACCATGGTCTTGTTTTATAAGCTGCGAAAATCCTAATACGCTGCGCAGTGGCGAGCGCAAATCATGACTAACCGAATAGGAAAAAGCCTCCAGTGCGGTGTTGGCTTCTACCAATTGGGCGGTGCGGGCCTGCACGCGTTCTTCCAGTTCTGTGTTTAACTGCCGAAGGGCTTGCTCGTAAGCTTGTTTCTTAGCTGTTTCTTCGGCTTCGTGCAAAGCGCGAATTACTTTAGGTGACAACGAATACAGTTTATCTTTTAGCGCATAATCGGTAATTCCGCTTTTAATCAACTCTACAGCATTCTGCTCGCCCATTGTGCCCGAAACCAAAATGAAAGGAATAGCGGGAGCAACGCGCTGCTTAATTACAAAAGCACTTATGCCATCAAAGTTGGGCAGCGAATAATCGGATAGAATAATATCTGGTGCGTAACTGACCAACGCCTCGGCAAAATCAGTTTCGGTTTGCACCACAAAAGCGGTATGATTAGTAAAGGCACGCCTTAACTCGTACCTGAGTAGTTCAATATCGTTGGCATCATGCTCAACTATCAAAATTTTAAAATTGCGGTCCATAGTATCAGGGGTTTAATGTTTTAATGTGGCGTTTGGTTTACAATCATCCAATACAACCCAAGGTCCGACACAGCTTTATAAAAATCTTCAAACTCTACCGGCTTAACCACGTAACTGTTTACGCCCAACTCGTAGCATTTTTTAATATCCGGGTCTTCTTTAGAAGAAGTAAGCACCACCACCGGAATTTCGCGGGTGCGCGGGTCGCTTTTTATACGTGCCAGCACCTCTAGCCCGTTAACCTTAGGCATTTTTAAATCCAGCATAATTACCTTGGGCTGGCTTTCTATACTGCGGTGGTTATGGTCGCCTTCGCAAAAAACAAAGTCCAGGGCCTGGGCACCATCTTTCACGTGCAGCAGGTTGTTAGTCAATGTGGTTTTCTTTAATGCGCGAATGGTCATTTCCGCATCGCTGGCATTGTCTTCTACCAATAGGATGGATAGTTCGTTTATCATAATATTTAGTTTTTAGGTATTGAAAAGAAAAAGGAAGCTCCTTCGTTTAATTTGCCTTCTGCCCATACTTTGCCACCATGCTTGGCAACTACCCGCTGCACAATAGCCAGCCCTACACCGGTGCCTTCAAACTCATCCTCGCCATGCAACCGTTGAAACACCCCAAACAACTTACCGGCATAGCGCATATCAAAGCCGGCACCGTTATCGGTAATGCTAAAAACCGTTTCGGCTGGCTTGTGCTCGGCTTTAATTTCAATCAAGGCTTTATCGCGCTGCCCGGTATACTTCACGGCATTCGAAAGCAGGTTTTCCCATACCTGCTTAATCATACCATCGGCATTAATGGCGGGCAATGCGCCTATTTTAAATTCAATGTGGCGTTGTGCCTGTTGTTCTTTTAACTCGTTGCAGATACTGGTTACCATTTCATGCGTGCCAAAGGTGGCTTTGGAGAATTCTCTGCGGCTTAGTCTGGAAAAATTAAGCAGGTCATCTATCAACTGTGACATGTTTTTGGCATTGAACGTAATGGTGTTCATTATGCGCTTAGCTTCATCATCTAAACTGTTGGCATAGTCCTCCGCCAAAATTTTGGCAAACCCGTTAATAGCCCGCAGTGGCGCGCGCAAATCGTGGCTTACGGAATAAGAGAACGATTCTAATTCTTTGTTTACCGCCCGTAATTGTTCTTCGATTTTTTTGCGTTGCGTATTATCAAACACAGTAGAGCGGCTTTTTATAAAGTTGCCGCGCTCATCTAATACTGCTATGGAATTTACTAATGCAGGAAAATCAGTTCCGTCCTTTCGTTGAAAAATATATTCTAAATCGTACACATAACCGTTAGTTACGTAGGCTGCAAATACTTCTTTAAAAGAATCTAAATGTTTCTGGCGGCTAAAGGAGGTAAGCAAATCTTCATACTTCATTTTGCCTACTACCTCTTCGGCCTTGTAGCCCAGCCAATCCAATAAAGTCTGGTTAACGTTGCTCAACACAATATTGGCATCTACCGAAAAGTAACCGCACGGAGCGTTGTTGTATAGCTCTTTGGTTTCGATATTTGCGGCTATTAAATCGGCTTCCTGTTTTCTGCGTTGGCGACTATAAACATTTACTGTAGCAAAAAATAACATAAATAAAATCGCAATTACCACACACAAGACTACCGATAACGTATTAAAAGATTGTATGCTTTGCGCATTTGCTTGTTTGCGCTGCTCCAGTAACACCTGCTCTTCTTGTTGTATGTCGGCTATTATTTGGCGGATATGGTCGGCATAGTTTTCCCCCTCTTTAGTGGCTGTTAATGCTACTGCAGCCTGTAGCCCTTTGGTATTCCGCACGCTAATGGTGCGATACGAAAACTCTAATCTTTTTTGAGTATACCGTTGCAGCGAATCTATACGCTGCTGCTGAACAGCATTGTG
>CAMBIM010000091.1 GCA_945867505.1 Chitinophaga pinensis | reverse complement strand
ATCACATTTTACAGCAAGTGCGAACATCACTTTGTACCCATTATCGGCAAAGCTCACGTGGCTTACATCAGCAATGGTTCTGTTATCGGGCTTTCGAAAATAAACCGCGTAGTAAACTATTATGCTAAAAGGCCGCAAGTGCAGGAGCGTTTAACTATTCAAATTGCCAATGCCTTAAAAGAGGCTTTGCAAACAGAAGATGTTGCCGTGGTTATTGATGCACATCACTTATGCGTGTCATCGCGGGGTATTCAGGACGTCAACTCATCCACCATTACCTCCAGCTACAGTGGCAAATTTTTAAACGAACAAACCCGAAACGAATTTTTAAACTATACCGGATTTTCCGGATAGTAAATCTTTAACCCTAAATCAGTAAAGCACATGTTTAAAAAAATCAAAACATCTGAACTCATTATATTCCTACTCGTTATCGTGCTCATATTCATATCGGAGTATGATTACTTGATACTGAATAACCCTACTCGGGCAATTTTTATCGGCTTGTGGCCACCCACCATCATGACCCTTCTAATCTACATCAACATTAAAAGCAAACAATAAACGCCATGGAAAATATACACATCATCATATTATCATCAATTATCAGCGTATTATTTGTGGTTTTTATTATAGCTACTTACCGCGAAGTGGATAGCATGAGCAGCAAGCCCTTTGCCGGTGGAAAAGAAGGTGGCCCAAGGGCTGAGCTACTAGAGTTAATAGGTAAACTGATGGAAGAAAAAAAACTTTAGTGTAAAAAGAAGTTTGCCCTATTATTTAAGGCATTGCCATCAAGAGTAAATAGTGTTTGACATAGGTTGTATTTTTTTTCCGGCAGGTTGTATCAAACCTAAGCCCGTGCAAGACAAATAATTGTCCGAAAACAGAAACCACAGGTTTCTGCAAAGCCGAAGAACCTTACACAGTTACATAAAAAGTAATACTTAATATTACCTCTTATGATAGATTCATCTCCTGTCGGCAACCAAATTCACTGTGTAACTAATTTTCAAGACCTTGTTTCCACGCCTTTTCATGCAGAAACTAATGCACTTTGCTGGAGCCGTAAACTAACGGGCGATTTTTCGGAAATAGTAAATAAGGTAAAGCTGAACGGAAACATATTGGTGCTTGAACAAGAGGAGTTGCTTGAATTGAAGTTGAGCGAACATGGGCAGCATGCCCGCCAGGTTCTTTTAAATGACTTGAACCTGTTGACCGCTCATGGTGCCTCTCCAACCGTCAACCTTATCCAATATTATGAGCGGGATGAAGCCTTCCCGTTTTTCCCCACCGATGTATATTCTTTTCATGTAGACCGCTCTCCTGTGCCAACCGATACTTTTTTATGCACCTACTATGGCGAGGCGAGCGAAATATTGCCGAATGCGCAAGCCGAGCAAAAAGTGTTGCTGCCCGAAATACGGGATGAACTCAAAAAACTATATGGTGGTGCAGATGAAGGGTTTGAAGCCTTTTTAAGTGAACATTTCTTCGACCTGCACTATCAGCCCAAACCTGAAGCACACCCGATTAACTTAGGCCTCGGCAATTTATGGCGGCTGGCGGTTGACCATCCTGAAAGTAAAGTCCTTCCATGTGTACACCGTGCCCCAAAGGAAAAAACCGGAGAGATTCGTTTATTGATGATTTGTTGAAGGCAAATTCGGACGGTAGTCAGTGCCTTTCCTAAAATAGATTCACCATTTTTGGTTTTTTGAGCCTTTATTGGTGGCGCACCGCAGAGCCGGTGCTATAACACCTACAAGGGCGGAACAGAGGTTAAAGAATGTAAAACCACAATTTTCGGCTTTCTCATCCGTTATATTTGTTACACCTGTAAAATACTATGACACAAAAAACTAAGCTTACCGGACGAGTTCCGTTTCTTGTTTTAATGTTAGCAGCTTTTGCTATAGTTCTGTTAACCACAGGATTCAGCAACCGTAAAGCAACACCTGCCGAAACTAAACCGTTTACCGCGTCTGCATCGGTGTATTCGCGCCTGCATTTGCAGGATTTGGGTTTAAGTTCAACTGCATTTAACCTGGCGGTGAAGGGGTGGGAGAAATTACGCGCCAAAGGCGAGGTATCTAAGAACGTGATTTCCATTTGCGACTTTTCGCAATCTTCTAACAACAAGCGGCTGTATGTAATAGATATGGATAACAACAAACTATTGTTTAATACGCTGGTGGCCCACGGTAAAAACACAGGTGAAGAATTTGCGCGGTCTTTTTCAAACGAAAACTCATCGAACAAAAGCAGTCTGGGCTTTTATGTTACCAAACAAACCTATCAGGGTCAGCATGGCTTGAGTCTTAAGCTGGCCGGTGAAGAACCGGGCTTTAACGACCATGCTGAAGAGCGCTCAATTGTAATTCACGGTGCCGGTTATGTATGCGAAAGCTTTATTTCGCAGTGCGGACGTTTGGGCAGAAGTTTCGGTTGTCCATCGGTGCCTTTTGAAGTGCACGATAAAATTATCAATACCATTAAAGACGGAAGCTGCCTGTTTGTTTATTACCCCGACAGAGAGTATCTGGCTTCTTCCGAATTGCTGAAGTAATTATTTTCTTTTCTCCTCCAGGCCGTATACGTCTTTGTAGAATTTCAACCTGCCGGTTTCTTCTATATCGGCTGTCATGTATAACAGCACCACCGGTATCCGCTTTTTCAATTTAAACTCATTGGGCTTTTGGTCTTTCATGCACGAATCTATGCGGGGTATCTGAACCGTATCCGGTCCGTTATCAAGAATAAAATGCGCCAACTCTTTTGGTTTTTCGAGGCGCACACAACCGTGGCTCAAGTGGCGGTTCTTTCTATTGAATAATTCAGACACGTTGGTATCGTGCAGATAAATACTGTAAGGTGAATTTAAATCAAACTTCATAACCCCCAGCGAATTATCGCAACCAGTGGACTGCCGTATGGTATAAGGGAAATAATTTTTCGATAACCGGGACCAAGCAACAAAAGATGGGTTAACCTCTTGCCCCTTTGAATTAATTACCTGAAGGTTATTATCATCCAGATACTTGAGACGTCTTTTTATTTTGGGCAACATTTCTTTTACCGCTATACTCAGCGGAACCGTCCAGTAAGGGTAGGTAATTACCTGAGTGATATAAGCGGTGAACAAAGGGGTGCGGGTATCTTCCTTTCCTACAATTACTTTCATACTTAAGTTGCGCAGCGAATCTTTTGATACTACCTGCAAGCGCGCAGCGGCAATGTTTATCAGAATAAATTCCTTGTCAGGCACACGGTTGGTCCAGCGCCAGTAGTTAAGGCTTTTCTTTATCTCCTCCATTCTTTCAGCCAGCGGAACATTCAATGCCTCGCGTGTAGGGGCATCTAATACACCGGTGGTATCTGCACTTATCATTTTCTGAAACTCAAGCATTGCGCTTTTAAATTCACCGGCAGAACAGGAACCGGTAGTCAGCAAACCCAACGCTTTTAGTTTAGTAAGAGCGGCTGCTTCACCTTTCGCACCTTCTGCTATCCGTACTTCTTTATAGTCCGGTTGGCTGAGAGAGGTATTAAACTTTTGAAATACCTTTTTCAGTTTGCGGTATTGCAAGTTTTGCTGTTCAATACTATCCAGAATACTTGCCGGGCTTATGCTGGTTACCAATTCATGAAAAAGGTTCAGAACCTTTACCGTATCTATCCGGCATTTCACTCCTTCGTACGAAAACCGTTTAACAGCTTTGCCGTAGGCCACATCGTATAAAAAAGAAAGTCCGGCATCTGTAAAAATAAGTTCGGTTTCAGTTTCTGTTTCGCTGCCTTCAAAATTTTCCAACTTCACCAGCGAGTCATAAAGCAAAACGTAACCGGTGTGATATTCGCTGCTATTCAACCCCAGCGAATCGGCATACACTAGTAAGGAAAGTAAACGGTTTCGGTTCTGTGCCTTTCCGGCAGACTTATTCGTCCACAAAGGGGAGTATCCGTGGAGTTCAAAATATTTTTCAATCAGCACCCGGTTATTAATCCGCTCGCTGCTTCCGTTCATTACTATCTTTTCGTTACTCTTAAGCAGGGTGAGGGCCTTGCCTTTATTATCGCTGAAAAGCTTTTTCCCAACCAATAACGCTGCCACAGTTACTATTAAACTAATAACTGCAATACCTGCATACTTCATTTTTGTCATGTGCAATAATAACGAGTGAAAATCAGTATCGGTTTACCAACATCATTTTGTGCAGCCCACTTGTTGGTGTCGCACGCAAAGCAGGAGAACCTTATTCCCGACAGGTTCTCCGCCTCGGGAACCTGTCGCGCGTAAAGTCAACATCCCGATAGCTATCTGGCGCAAAGCCGGAGAAGTTGTTGCGACTAATACAATTTCTTTTACGTTCGTGCTTATGAAGAAAATTAATCTGAATTTAAAGGTTAAAAAATCGGCTACAGGGCTTGGCTTATTTGCCATGGAACCTATTGCTAAAGGCACAAAAGTTATAGAATACACTGGCGAAAAAATTAACCTGGACGAGGCCAACCGCAGAGGAGGAATGTATCTGTTTGAAATAAATTCAAAATGGTTTATTGATGGCAAGGGCCGCGAAAACCGGGCGCGCTACATAAACCATACCTGCGGATCTGCCGCTAACTGCACAGTAGATGTAAAGGCCGGCAGAATCTGGATTATTGCGAGGAAAAACATTAAGGAAGGCGATGAACTGAATTATGATTATGGCAAGGAAATGTTTAATGCCTACATTAAGCCGCACGGATGTAAATGTGCTAAGTGTAAACCAATTGAATCGTAAAACACCCAGACAGTTTCTTTACCACGGCAACCTTCCGCAACTAAACCATTACAACTAAACGTATCGACAGCCCTTGAAAAATATCCTGACAATTTCTTTACTGCTTTATGGCCTAGTTTGCCCGGCACAGAATTTAGTTCCTGACTCCGGTTTCGAAAACGCATTCAGATTGCCAAACTCAAAAAACAATCCACTTACCTGCACCAAAGATTGGATGAGCCCTACCGGAAGTGCTTCTGACTATTACCATAAAAAGGGTGGTAGCCATGCTGGTGTGCCGCAAAATATTTTCGGGCATCAAAAACCACATGCAGGCATTGCTTATGCAGGCATTTGTGTGCGCACCAATCTTATTGAATACGTGCAAACAAAACTCATTCGTAAATTAGAAAAAGACCGGGATTATCTGGTAGAATTCTATATAAGCAGAGCCGAAATTTCTGTAGGCAGCGCAAAAGAATTTGGTATTTTGTTTACCCCAAAAATGACCTACGGCCTTAGCAATAAGGGTATTCAGCAAAATCCGGACATTGAATTTTTAAACCCTGCCGGATATAAGAGCCAAACAAAATGGATGAAGTTTTCGGTTGTATATCATGCACAGGGAAATGAAGCTGTTTTTATTCTGGGGCCTTTTAAAAACAACCACACTAAACCATTTAAGGGCTTTGCGCATTATTATATTGATGATGTATCTATAACCCCTATTGAAAAAAAGCCTGATGCTTTGGTGAGTAATGAAGCAGCCGATTCCATTTCCGAAATATTCTCCCCAAAAATGGGCGAAACAATTACCCTCCAAAATATATTTTTTGGCACCAACAAAAGCGAACTACTGCCCCAATCATTTGTTGAGTTGAATAAACTGGTTGAATATTTAAACCATGCTCCCAATACTTCAATCAAGATAAGCGGGCATACGGATAATACAGGCAATGAAGACCAAAACAATATGCTGTCAGAATCAAGAGCCAAAGCAGTGGCAGACTATTTAACGTTAAAAGAGATTGACCAGGCTCGAATAATGTACGCAGGCTATGGCAGCTCTAAACCAATTGCTGCCAACAATACCGATGAAGAAAAACAACAAAACCGCAGAGTTGACTTCATAATAAACAAAAGATAAAGTAAGACAGGCAATAGCTACTAAATAAACCTGCTATTTTAGATAAACCCGAAATTGCAGACAAGCAAGATTTATCATCCTGAACAATACGGACCACATTCCGCATAAAACTTACTTTTACTTTATAAACAACAACTATGAACTTAGGACTACTACAAAAAGAAACCACCGCCCTTTTGGTAATTGATGTGCAGGAACGGTTAATGCCGGTAATACACGGGCAGGAGCAAATATTTGTCAGTGTAAACAAGCTGTTGCGCGGGGCAGAGATGCTGGGGTTAGAAACCATTATTACTGAACAATATCCTACAGGTTTAGGCAACACCTGCAAAGAAGTAGAGATAGGCGAAAACAAAACGCTGATAGAGAAAGTTTGCTTTAGCTGTATGCAAAGCGAACCGGTTACAGAGCAATTGAAACTAACCAACAAGAAGTCGCTGATTATTTGCGGGGTAGAATCGCATATCTGCGTTTTGAAAACAACATTAGATGCTTTAAAACAGGGATACGAAGTGCATGTAGTGGCAGATGCTGTTTCGTCACGCACGGCAGAGAACAAACAGATAGCTTTAGATAGAATGCGCCAGGCAGGGGCGTTTATTACCTCGGTAGAAATGGTGCTGTTTATGCTGCTGGATAAAGCCGGAACAGATGAGTTTAAAGCAATATCTAAACTGATTAAGTAAGCTGTTGCTTATCTTGCAGTATCTACAAATACAATACTGTTATACAAGCCTTCGGAATTGCCAACGGTAAAGGTGTATTGCTGCACCTGGCCAGAATCGCCCGCCTGAAAAGAATAGTATTGACCAAAGTATTGGGTATTGATTTGTGCATCAAGTATGGTGCTGTCGGCACTGCCGTTTATGCTACGAGCTATTTTAAAGTTCTTCAACATGCCTTCCGAGCCTGTTTTAGAGGCGTTGACGTAGATAGTAAATATGGTATCGCGCGGTAGAGAAAGGTAAGAAGGCAAAGCAGTAACTGAATCGGTTCTTACTCTAAAATAAATGGTAGGAATACGGCTACCTCCGCTCTCGCACGAAGAAACTGCGAACATACCTACCACTGCCAATGCAATTACTAAAAGAGAAACAATTTTATTCTTCATGCTGAATTTATGTTGCGGCAAACATAAGTTATAAGCGATATAATAAAAGCGGGAAACATGTTTTGTGATTGAACAAAATAATTTCAATAGCATTGCGTTTATTAGCATCCAAATTAAAAACAGGTTGAAACAGAAACTCCTTTTCGTAGTTATTCTTTTAGCGGCTAAAATCTCTTTTGCGCAAATTGGCGGAGAGAACACTTATGAGTTTCTCGCTCTTTCACCATCTGCCCGAATTACCGGCTTGGGCGGTACTAACGTTTCTATTCTCGACCATGACTTAACGGTTCAATTGGCAAACCCAGCGGCATTAAACCCGAAGATGGATAGATTGGTTGGTTTTGTTACAGTGGTTTATCCGGGCAAAGTAAACTTTGGTAACGTAAGCTATGCACGCAAGTTTAAAATACCCGGCACCTTTGGTTTTGGTTTGCAGTATGTAGCTTATGGTCAATTTAAAGAAACTGATGAGGCGGCAAATGTTCTTGGAACATTCAATGCCGGGGAGATGAATTTTTACGCAGGCTATGGTTATCAGTTTGGCAGATTGTTTTCGGTAGGGGCAAACGCTAAGTTTATTTACTCTCAACTGGCACAATACAGTTCGGTAGGTATGGCGGCAGATCTAGCGGTGATGATTAACGACACAGCTCATAACGTAACGGCAAGTATTGTGGCTAAGAATATTGGCGCACAATTCAAATCTTATAACAAAGGCGTTCGCGAACCGTTGCCTTTCGATTTGCAAGCGGGTTTATCTTTCGGTTTTAAGAACGTGCCTCTCCGTTTCCACTTAAACTTCCATAATTTATATCGTTGGGATATTCGCTACGATAATCCTGCCGACCAACAAACCGATAACCTGTTTACTGATTCGGCAGACTTAAAACCTAAACAAAACATTGGCGATAAATTATTCCGCCATGTAATTATTGGTGTAGAGTTCAACATTAAAAAGACCGTGCGCTTTGATATCGCTTACAATCACCAACGCCAACAGGAATTGAAGTTAGCAACTCGCAGGGGTGTGCCGGGTATCTCCTTAGGTTTGGGTGTTCACGTTCGTCAATTCGATTTTGCTTATGCGTTTCAACCACTGGCACAAGGGGCAACTATGCACTACTTTACCTTCTCGGTTAATACAGCAGGTTTTGTGAAGAAGAAAACAACGCCCAAACAGGAAAGTCAAAAAATGTAATGAAGAAGTTATCCTGTTCTGCTTTTCTATTTTCTGCTTTGTTTTTTTCTGCTTGTAAAAAAGATAGCACCTCTTTACTTTACGACTTTTCTAAAATTACTGTTACGGATGCTTCCTGCATTTACATCAGCGGAGTAGACACCACCGATTGGACATATGATGATAGCTGGACGGATCAGGAAACAGGCTTCTTGAAATTTTCAGATACCAGCGTAGTGGTAACCGATACCGCTACGGGCTATATTCAGGTAGATGCTATTTGCCCCAACCCGAACGAAGGTCTGTTTGTTATGGGCGTAAACACACAACGCCAGTGCAAAATGAAACTGGTTTGTGTAAACAACGAAATGCAGGTGCTATATTACCTTACCCGCAAGTTTACCGGTGGATCTGTTACAACATCTTACGATTTTCGCTCGCTCACTGCTTTTCATAAGAATGAGAACTACCGTTTGTATTACGGCTTTTACAACTCCAAAGACTCGCTCTATTACAAAGGGCATGGCGATTTTAGAATAGAGTAAGTTGACTGTCCACAGCTAACGGTTAACAGTTTTATACTGCGTAGCTTTAGTTTTTTATTTCTTCGCGCTATGGCCGAAAAGAAAAAGATAAGCCCCATCCTCGCTATCTTTATTACTGTATTTATTGATATGCTGGGCATTGGTATTATTATACCCATTACCCCAAATTTATTTTTAAGCCCCGAACACAGTATTCTTCCGCATGATGTTACGTTGCATACGCGCAATATTATGTATGGTTTCTTGGCCGCAATCTTTCCTTTCTTTCAATTTTTTGGCGCGCCCATATTAGGAACGCTGGCAGATAAATACGGACGTAAACGCATTCTTCAATTTACATTAATAGGAACTTTTGTTGGCTATGTGCTGTTTGCTTTTGCTATTCATTTAAAGTTAGTGTGGCTGTTGTTCTTCTCCCGTGCATTGCCGGGCTTTATGGGCGGCAACATTGCTATTGCATTGGCTGCATTAGCCGATGTAAGCAAACCGGAAGAAAAAGCAAAGAACTTTGGTATTGTGGGTATGGCATTTGGGCTTGGCTTTATACTCGGTCCTGCGCTTGGAGGTTTCCTTTCCGATACATCGTTGGTTTCGTGGTTTGATGCCGCTACACCTTTATGGTTTACCGCTTTGCTTACGGTGGTAAACATGTTTTATGTATACAAGCAATTTCCCGAAACGTTTACACCCACTGCAAACACAAAAAAGATGACCATGTTTGCAGGGATACATAATTTGAAGAAGGCTTTTGGATTGGTGAACATGCGCGTTATACTACTCACCATCTTCCTGCAATCGTTTGGTTGGAGTTTCTTTATGCAGTTCAATCAAATTTATTTGTTGGAGAAGTTTCATTTCAGCACTCGCCAAATAGGTTTGCTGTTTGGCTATATCGGTATCTGGATTGCCATTACTCAAGGTGGCATTACCCGGCAAATATCTAAACGCTTTGCACCGCCAATGGTATTGCGGGTTTCTTTACTCGGTTTAGCTATTGCCATCATCATTCTACTTATTCCACAACAGTCGTATTTACTATACTTCTTAAACCCGTTTGTTGCTATCTTTCAGGGGTTAACACAACCCAACCAGACCAGTATCGTCTCCTCATTAGCCAGTAAAGAAAATCAGGGCGAGATGTTGGGCATACAACAATCGCTGCAATCGCTGGCATTTACTATTCCGCCAATCATAGCCGGCTTTCTGTTGAACTTTGATGTAGCGCTGCCTATGATAGTTGCGGCAGCTATGACGCTAATGGCCTGGGTGGTTTTCTTCTTCAACTTTAAAACTTCGCATAAGTCGGCTGTTGAAGTAGCGGTCGAATAAGGTTTACTGTTTTACCAATTTTATAGTCCTTACTTTTTCTGCCGAAGAAACTGTAACAAAGTAAATACCCGCTGGCCAGCTGGCGGTTGATAGTTGAC
>CAMBIM010000090.1 GCA_945867505.1 Chitinophaga pinensis | reverse complement strand
GATGGCAAGCACGTTACTGTGCGTGGCAACAAAATGGTTTACTACGGCTCTTGCAGCTATTTGGGCTTAGAAACCGATGAGCGCTTGAAGAAAGCCGCTATTGATGCCGTGCAGCGGTATGGTTCGCAGTTTTCATGTTCCCGTACCTTCCTGCAAATGGGATTGTACGAAGAAGTGGAAAGCATGTTAGGTGAAATTATGGGCAAGCCGGTTCTTTTGGCTCCTACTACCAGTTTAGGTCACGTATCTACTATTCCAGTAATTATTGGAGAGCGCGATGCCGTTATTGCCGACCAACAAGTGCACAACAGCGTGCGCAACGCCATACAAATGGTAAAAGGCGATGGCACTTATGTAGAAACCCTGCCGCACAACCGTATGGATTTATTGGAACAACGCATAGAAACTCTTCAAAAAGAATACGACCGCGTATGGTATTTTACCGATGGCGTTTTCTCAATGTATGGCGATACTCCTAACTTTAAAGAAATTTGGAGAATGCTGGATAAATATGAGCAGTTTAACTTTTATGTAGATGATGCACACGGTATGAGCTGGGCTGGCAAAAACGGTCGCGGTCTTACCCTTAGCCGTATGCCTCACCACCCCCGCATGATGGTTACTTCCTCCCTGGCAAAAGGTTTTGCTAACTGCGGTGGTGTATTAGCTTTTGGTAGCGAAGAAGAAAAGAACACCATTAAAAACTGCGGTAGTTCATTCATCTTCTCTGGTCCATTACAACCTGCTGTACTAGGTGCTATTAAAGCGGCCGCCCAAATTCACTTGAGCCCTGAAATTGAAACATTGCAGAATGATTTGTATGAGCGCATGTTATTCTTTGTAGACAGAGCTCAATACCATGCACTGCCGCTTATCAGCAGTGCCATTACTCCTATCTTCTACATTGGTGTAGGTAAACCCGAAATTGGTTTCAAACTTTCTGAAATACTGAACAAAGAAGGTATCATGTTCAATCTTGCACAGTTCCCTGCCGTATCGGTTAAAAATGCAGGAGTTCGAATTGCATTAACCAACCACCACACACTTCAAGACATTAATAAGCTATTAGAATCTATTGCTCACTACCTACCTAAATTAGTTGAAGAAGCAGGCTATAGCTACGAAGAAATTTACGAAGCATTCGGCATGAAACGCCCGCAAACAATGGTTGCCGAAATGCCTCTAAGAAAAATTGCTTAAACCTGGGTAAGGCTAAGCAGCAAAGGCACTCGAAAGAGTGCCTTTTTTATTATAGGTAGTTCCCAATCCATTTTGTTTAGTCTCACAAAGGCGCTTGCAGGTATTACTTCCCTATACCAAAACAACAGAGCAAAAATTCTACTATTCTTTAATGTTCTAACAGTTTAAAGTGTTGGAACATTATAAGTGGCAATAGTTATACGGAGTAAGTAGGAACTTCCCCCTAAATAGGTTGGGCTATTTATCGAACCGGAAATAAACGAAGAGCCGCCCGAAGTTTTTGCTGTCGTTTTCTATGCGGTGGTATTTAGATTTAATGTGCGGCATTTGCAGAAAACGCTCTACCTTCTTGCGCAGTTGACCGCTGCCTTTGCCCGGTATAATTTCTATTTCTTTTATCCGGTTATCTATGGCTTCTTCAAAAGCTTCTTCTAATGCTTTATCAACCAGCTTGCTATTGTTGTAAATATCGTGCAGGTCAACTTTAATACGCGCCATAGTATCTTAGTAAGAACCTGCCATATCGGTCACGTGTTCCTGCACTTTAATTTCGCCCACCCAGTCTTCGTCTTTTAATAAAGGAGAAAGCACTACAGGGTTTCCGAGGTAATCAATTCTTTTTGCAGGATAAATATGAGTAGTAACTAAGTAGGATAGAAGCGAAGTTCTATCTAAAGAAGTATGAATAAACGGACGCAGATTTTTTGAATGGTATTCAGGATACAAACTCCAGTGCAAATTCGGTTTCATGTGGTGCGCGCCATGGTAACCATTGTTAAAGAGCAACCAGTTTAAGAACCCACCGGTAAAGTTACGGCTGTGGTTGTAGGGATGTTCTTCATCGCAGCCATCGTGCTGAAAATAGTTAGTGCCTACTATACCCCATGCGGCATATTGATGGGGTATAGCTACAAAAAGCAAAAAGCATTTCCAGTTGATGAATGCCAAAACTACTTTACTGCCAATTACTAAAACCATCTCCAAAGCATATTGGCGAAACCATTCGGGGCGTTCGTAGTACATCTTTTTTGCAAAACGTATTTCGCCTTTCAGGATATCGCCACTCATAATAAAGAAGAAGAAAAGCTGGTTGAGTAGATTGAGATTGAAGCGCGCCTTACTCGTGCGGATGGCATCTTTAGGCGTTTGGGTGTATTTGTGGTGGCTGAAATTATGCCCCGGCACATACGCACTGGTGCTATGCCCATAAGTAAAACCAAGCACTACCTGAAATACTTTGTTCAGCCATCGCTTTTTAAAAATAGGAACGTGAATGGTGTTGTGAACAATAGTGGCGCAGATAAAAGACATTATGCAGTTTGCCACTATCCACAAAGTAATTTGCCACCAGTTCATTTGCTCCCATAAAAACCAAGGGGTAATTGCCAATGTAAAATAGAGGGCAACGGTTAGCAGTGTTCGTATGTCGGCACGGTAGCGAAGCATGGCGCGAAAGTAGTTTTATTGGCGAAATGGAAAGGTGTAGATGCTTCACTCAAACTTATTAACAGGGTTTAATGCACCTTAAAAAAATTAATGGTATGATAAAGTCGATTTATATATTCGTTAACATCAAAAAAATAACCACATATGAAAAAGAAGATTTACCTCCTGACGGTAATTTTCGTTACCGCATTTTTGTTTTCATCAAACTTACAAGCGCAGTATTGCGGCAACTCGGGTTCTACTATTTGTACACCTGGTGGTCCTTATCCTGGTTTAGGGTTTTATCCACCTTACGATAGTACGCCCTGCGTAAAGATCGGGATTCCTTATCTGCACAAGTTAGATATGCAAATTCCCCCTACTGTTTTGTATTTAGGTTCACCTCGAACACTTAACTATGTAAAGGTGAACTCTATTACCAATTTGCCTTGCGGGCTGTGTTGGTCTACGGAGGTTGCTAATAATCAATTTGCTGGTAACTCTACACATTGTGTGCGCATAATTGGTACTAGTTACGATGCTCCCGGGCAATACAAACTGAACATTAATATAGATGCACAGGCAACTATTAGTGGTTTCCCATTCACGCTTTCTAACCAAAATGCCGATGATTTTGGGGTAAAGTTTTGGGCGCGTGTAGAGAACCTTGATGGTACTTGCATAACTGTAGATACGCTTGCAACAGGCAACACCGCACATACCGCAGGAACTGCACCAGTACCTACTATTACCGGTGCAAGTACGGTTTGTTCGGGTGCTACTACCTCTTTAGGTATTTCTGGAGGAACTTATTACGGCTATAAATGGAGCACCGGTGCTTCTACCGCTACTATTACCGCAGGCGCAGGAACATATACTGTTACCGTTTATGCTAACTGTGCTTCTGCAACAGCTACTAAAACCATTACTACTACTACAGTTTCGGCTACTGCCACGGCTAACGGGCCAGTTACTTTCTGCCAGGGCGGAAGTGTAACGCTTAATGCGGGCGCAGGTTTTTCAGCTTATGCCTGGAGCAACAGTGGCGGAAGCAACCAAACGGCTACTTACTCAGCTTCGGGCAACTATACTTGCACCGTTACGCAAGGTGGTTGCACAGGAACTACAAATACTGTAAGTGTAACTGTAAATAATAACCCAACACCAACGGTGACTGCTAATGGACCAGTTACTTTCTGTGGCGGAAGCAGCGTAACGCTTGATGCCGGTGCAGGTTATTCTTCTTATGCCTGGAGCAATAGCGCAGGTTCTAACCAAACGGCCACTGTAAATGCTACAGGCACTTACAATTGCACGGTTACGCAAAATGGTTGCACAGGAACTTCTAACAATACCAGCGTTACGGTTAACGACCCTACACCAACTGTTACCGCTAATGGGCCAACTACTTTTTGCAGTGGTGGAAGCGTAACGCTTGATGCCGCTGCCGGTTATGATACTTATGCTTGGAGCAACGGAGGCGGAAGCAATCAAACAGCTACTTATTCGGCTTCAGGTAATTATACCTGTACAGTTACATTAGGTGGTTGTTCTGCTACTTCTAATACAGTTACTGTAACTGTAGCAAGCAGTTTGGCACCAACTATTACAGCAAGTAATGGTTTAAACTTATGCGCAGGTGGAAGCACTACTTTAGATGCGGGTTCTGGTTATGCGTCTTATGCTTGGAGCAACTCTGGTGCGGCTCAAACTACATCGGCAAGTTCAGCAGCTACGTATACAGTAACTGTTACACAAGGTGGCTGCAATGGAACGGCTACTGCTGCGGTTAACATAGGTTCTTTCCCGGTAACGGTAAATCTTACTCCGGCTAACCCTTCGGGTTGTGTTGGGGATGTAATTACTTTGGATGCAGGTGTAGACCACACTTCTTATGCCTGGAGCAGCGGTTCTGCAGTACAAACTGCGGATATTTCTGCTAATGGTACAGTCACTGTAACTGTAACCGATGCTAATGCCTGTACTGGTACTGCCAGCACAACGGTTACGCTCAACTCAATTCCAACTCCTACACCAACTCCTGCAGGCAGCCAAGCTATTTGTAGTGGCAGCAGTTTAACTTTAGATGCCGGTACCGGCTATTCTTCTTATGCCTGGAGCAATGGAGATAATACACAAACTTCTGAAGTGTCTTCTGCCGGAAGTTACTCAGTAACAGTTACACAAAACGGTTGTACCGGTTCTTCGGCTAACCCAATTGCAGTTAGCGTAACGGCATTGCCTACACCAATCATTACACCATCGGGTGTACAAAACATTTGCTCTGGTCAGGAGATAACTTTTGATGCAGGAAGCGGTTACTCGGCTTACTTATGGAGCAATGGAGCTACTACACAAACTACTACTGTAGATTCTACGGCAACTTACAGCGTTACCGTTACACAAAACAATTGCCCGGGTGGCGCGGCTAACCCGTCTACTTTGTTTGTAAACCTTACACCAAATGCTACTATTTCAACTTTAGGAACTGCTGATGGATTAGCAGTATTGCAAGCAAGCCCGGCCAATGCTGCTTATGAGTGGTTGTTTCAAGCGCAACCAAACGGAGCTTATGCAGCAGAGGGAATTACTTCGCTAACTGATACTGTAACCTGTGGCGATGTAGGAGAATACCATTCGGTAATTGTTACTCAAAACGGCTGTGTAGATACATCTGATGCATTTGTAGTGGTATGTGCCGGCATAAACAATATTTCTTCACTCATGAGTTTCTCGGTTCAACCTAATCCGGCTAACGATGTGTTGAATGTTGTTTACGAATTAAGCAACCAAACCTTGGCGCAAATTTCTGTGGTTGATTTAACCGGACGCAAAGTAATGGATGTGCTGAACGAAATGCAAAGCAAAGGAACACATTTGCACACTATTAACCTAAGCAACTTAGCTAACGGTATTTATCTATTGAACTTTATTACTGATAAGGGTCACTTTAATACCAATTTTGTAAAACAATAACAGCAGCATTTTAATTTCTATTTTTCTTAAACCTCCGAAGTTTTAAAACTTCGGAGGTTTTTTATTTCAGCAGACGGGTAACCGGTAAGGAAAAATTTATCTAAAAAATGAGGAAGATATAACGCGAATCAATTTTCATTTTAAATTCACGGGCAATATGAAGAAACTTCTGTTGCCCGTGTTTTTTATGTTTTCACTCGCTTTAGTAGCTCAAAAACATACTTATAATATAGAACTGTTTGGAAAGAGTATTGGAAAAACTACGGTGGAGCGAATAGATAAAGGCAAAGGAGAAATGCAATTCAAACTAAATAGTTCAAGCGAAGTGAACATTCTGTTTACACACAAAACTTCGTTGATGAATTTGGATATTACTTATAAGGATGGTAAGCTGTTATCCAGCTATTGCAAGAATGTAAAAGATGGGGTAACCGAAGTGGTAACCATTGCATGGTACGGAACTAAATATTTAATTAAAAGAGGAGAGGAGGCGTTGCAATTTACGCAGCCGGTAGATTTTTCTGCTATACAACTTTATTTTTTAGAACCTGTAGGAAAGACAAAAATATTCTCAGAACGGCTGGGCGAGTTTACCAACTTTATAAAACTTACCGAAGGCGTTTATCAATGCAAACTTTCGAATGGTGTAACGAATATCTACCGATACAAGAATGGCATGTTATATGAGTTAGAAATGAGCAAAGGAGCAAGTGTGTTTATGAAACTTGTGCACTAAGGTGGGTAGCTAAAACCTGTCAATAGTGGTGTGAAAAATGTTTTGTGAAATTTCATACACAAAAGCTAATTTCGCCCCATTCAATAACTTAAAACAAATTATTTATGAAAAAAGGAATAGTTCTAATGTTTGCAGTAGCAGCAATACTGGGCAGCTGTGGCGAGAAATTTACTCCGCTTACACAAGAGCAAACTACCGCTCAAGTAGACTCATTGGTAACTGCACAATCTGAAGCAAAAATTGCTGAACTAAGAGCAGCTTGCGAAAGCGGATTAGAGGCACAAGTGAATGCTAAAGTTGAAGCATTAAAAGGCGCAGAAGTTGCCGAAGTAAAGTAAATCTCAAACCCAAAAAACTAAAACAAAATGAAAAAAATATTCATGAATCTTTCGGCAGGTACTACCCTTGCGGTAGCTGTTGCCTTGGCTAGCTGTAACAATGCAGAAGAAGTAAAAAAACAAGTAGATGCACAAAATGCAACTATTCAAACTTTGGTTGACGAAAAACTAAACGCTTTACAGGAGCAAGTAAATACAGAGTGCGCTGCTAAAGTTGACTCGTTGGCCAACGCAGCATTTGCAGTTTACCTAGAGGAAGAAGCTAAATTGGCTAAGAAAGGCGGAAAGAAAGTAGCTCCTCCTAAAGCGAAACCGGTAGAGCCAAAGAAAGCTGAACCCAAAGCAAATTCAAAAGATGACAGATTTAAAGACCCCAATGCAGGAAAGACTGTAACTAAGGAACAAACTCAAACAAAAGGTGACCGTTTTGTAGATCCGAATGCACCTAAAAAGGTAGATACTGCAGCCACTAATAAGAAAGCGGAAAGATTTAAAAAGCCATAGTTTTCAAAAGATAACAAAAAAAAGGCGACCATTTTGGTCGCCTTTTTTTTGCCTTTGAAACTACTATGGTTTAACCCAAGTTGCAGTGTAAGATATTGCAGTTTCAGGGCTAACTGTAGCGTTAATTATATTGTAGTTCCAAGTAATAGTTTTTCCGTTGATAGTTCCTGTTCCTTCTACAAAATAGTTGTCGCTATCTGGTTGTTGACGAGCGATTGTTATCGTCTTATCAGAAACAGTAGCTTTAACCGAGTTAACGAAGTAGTTATCAGAAAAAGAACTCGAAATAACTACATCTGAAAGACTTGTACCATTTCCAATAACTACAGAATATGTTAATGAGCCAGGGCTATCGCTCGCTGCGTAGTTTCCTAAAAATTTAGCTCTTACTTCAGTTTTGCAATCAGTACCTTCAAAACCTGGATCGCAAGTTTTAGTACAAGAAGAAATAGAAGCCACAGAAGCCATTACAGCTACAATCAAAAATGAATTAAAAATCTTTTTCATGATGTTTGTTTTTTTTGTTTAAAAATGAGGAGCAAACCTATAAATTTTGCCCTAATACCCAAATACTGCCTGAGCAATTAGTTCTGCACCCAGCTACAATTAGCATTGGGATAACCCGAAGCTACAATCAAGTAAGATACATTTTTTTTGCCCGAGGCATCAATAGTAACGCTGCCACTAATATTGCCTGTGCCAAAGCTTTGTGAGGCTATAGCTATAGAGCCATTTTCTAATATTGTACCTGTAGCAGCAATATTGGTGTTATGCACATTATAGATTCTTATTTTAGCTACATCACCAGTTACTTCGGTAATGGCTACATTAAATGTATCGGATACCGCATCACAGGTTTCTCTGCCGCTAAACGTTCCTATATATCTGTCTGTAACGCGGGCGGTGCAGTTGGCGCCTTCGTAACCAATATCGCAGGTGCGGGTGCAGGAAGAAATGCTTATTATAGTTGCTACGGCAACCATAGCTAAAAGTGCTTTTGTAGTTTTATTCATATCACAAAACTAAAAATAGGGGAGGAACTGCCAAACCGACACGTTGATGTAGAAAGCATGGCATTAGTTTTGGGCCATTAATGCTTTGAGTCAACTATTACTTTCAAATAGTTGTAGATTTCATCCAATTTCTTTTACATTTATTTAATTTCGCAACATTATTTTAGTTCCTGACACACAAATTTCTGCATAATGGTTAAAAACTTTACCACCCTCCGGCTAGCGGTAGCTGTTTTAATTAGTCTTTTTAGTTTTCATTACGCGCAGGCTACGCATATAAGGGGCTCCGATATTACGTTCCGATGTTTAGGCGGCAATAATTATCAGGTAGTTGTAGCCGTTTACCGCGATTGCAGTGGGGTAACTGTTCCTACTTCTATTTCGGTGGAGGTCAACTCAACTTGTGGCACTTCTACTGTAAACTGCACGCAAGACCCTAACGTAAGCGGTCTGGAAGTTTCGCAGCTTTGTGCTTCGGCAGTTTCAACCTGTGCCGGTGGCAATTTCCCAGGTGTTGAGCTTTATACTTATGTCGGCAATATAACCATACAGCCTACTTGCGGTTTATATACTTTTAGTTATAGCGATTGCTGCCGCAATACTTCTACTAACCTATTTGATAACGCTGCACCAAGTTTAGGCTTTTATGTAGAAGCTACGCTTAACAGCGATTTAGTGGCTTGCGATGCGGCTCCTGTTTTTACTTCTTTACCTGTTCCTTACTTCTGCGTAAATCAACCGGTAAACTATTCACATGGTTCTATTGATACTGATGGCGATTCATTGGTTTATACTTTAATTGCTCCGCTTGATCAAGCTGCAGGAGGGTTGGTGTATCAGGGAGTTTATTCAGCAACTAGCCCGTTGCCAACTGCTTCGGGGTTTAACTTCGACCCAAGTACTGGTCAAATGTCGTTTACCCCAACACAGCAAGGCGTGTATGTAGTAGACGTTTTAGTTACAGAATACAGAAACGGGGTAGTAATTGGAACTACTATGCGCGATATTCAAATTGTAATTATCAATTGCAGCAATAACGCGCCTACCATTAATAACTGTTTAACACTGGCTAATGTTAGCGGTGGAGTTATAAATGATTGCAACTCGTTGGGTGTTTGCCCGGGCACTACCTTAACGTTCTCAGTTTCGGGTTATGATGCCGATGGACAGCCGGTAACAGTTAGCTCAAACATTGCTTCTTCTATACCGGGGGCTACACTTACCACAAGTACTGTTGGTGGACCAGATTCTATCATTACTACCTTTAGCTGGACCCCTTCGCCTTTAGATACGGGCTTCCGTTATTTTACCGTGCAGTTTGAAGATAATGCATGCCCTATTACCGGTTTGCAATTATTTACTTATGATATTACCATTTTTGAAGGAACAGATGCAGGGCCAAACCGATATTACTGCACCGGTGGCGGTCCTGTGCAGGTAAATGTATATGGAGGAACGCAGTTTAGTTGGTCAACTACCAGCGGAATGGTAAGCGCTACACCAGATAGCAATGTGGTTTTTCTAGCTCCTTCTACAACTACTAATTATATTATACAAAGCGATTTACAAGGCGGATGTAAAGATAAAGACACTATTACGGTGTTTAACGTGCCTTCTTTCACTACTGCTATTACTTCTCCAGACGATACTATTTGCCTGAACGAAAGCACTACGGTTACAGTAACAGCTACGCCAAGCAATTTGGGCCCATTCACTTATTTGTGGACACCACTAAATCAAGGTTTGCTTACGCCAACTGCGCAAACTACTCAGGTAAAGCCTAATACCACTACAACATATAAAGTAGCCGTAACTTCTGCAGACGGATGTTTAGTTAGAGATAGTTTTGAAATAGCCATAAACGGAGTAGGTCCAAGAGTAAACATCCTGCCTTCTGATAATTATGTATGCCCAGGCTCGTCTGTTACCTTAGTAGCATCGGTAAGTGCAGTGCAATGCGGTCCCGTTGCCGACCCGCAAAATCCTTGTTTGCCTAACAGCACTTTTGATTTGAAAGAACTTGGAACTGGAACTGCCTCTGCCGATTTTAATACTACCCCTTATACCGGTT
>CAMBIM010000089.1 GCA_945867505.1 Chitinophaga pinensis | reverse complement strand
GAAACCTTCGCATACCAACAATATTTGGCGATATTATAGAACACGCGCCTAAAACTTTTTATGAAGGCACTAAAACAGCCATTGCTTCAAAGTTTGTTCGTCAAGGTAAAACGGTATCATTTCAATTAGGAAATTACAACCGCTCACGCAAAGTAGTTATAGACCCTTGGATTCAAACACCATCGTTTGCTTCGCAATGGGATTGTGTTTGGGAATGCGAGAAGGATGGAGTGGGTAACGTATACATCATTGGTGGTGTAACTCCAATGCAATTACTTAAATATAATGCTGCCGGTACTCTACAGTGGACATACAGCACACCTTACGATACTACTTCATGGCTAGGTACTTTTGCTACAGATAATGCAGGTAACTCTTATGTTACACAAGGTTCTGTAGCCGCTATTCAAAAAATAAGCACTGCCGGTTCTTTGGTTTGGAACAACGGTAACCCGGGAGGTATTTTTGCCTCTACCGAGTTTTGGAGTATCTCTTTTAACTGCGATGAAACTAAATTGGTAATTGGCGGAACGGGTAATACACTTCCTCCGCAGCCTTATATTTATCAGGTAGATATGGCAAACGGAAACGTAACCAGTAGTGTGCGTGTAACCGGTGGTCAATTGTTCCCTACTCAAGAAGTTCGCTCCATTACCGCCTGCGGCAATGGTAAATATTATTTCCTAACGCATGATTCTATTGGCTACATGAACCAGAATTTCTCGGTTTGTGCCAATAACTCACAAGCTATTTATTATACCAACAACAGTTATTCATTAGGTTACAAATGCGAAAACTTCAGATACAACAATACGGGGATAGAAGCTATTAAATCGTACGGTGCATTTGTTTACACGCATCGGGGAAATCAACTACATAAGCGCAATTTTGCCACAGGTGCTATTGTAGCTACTGTTAATATTCCGGGTGGTGCTTATACTACCCAGTTTGGATCTTCGTTTGTAGAAAATACGGGTTTAGATATTGACAATTGCGGAAATATTTATGTGGGTGGAAAAAGTCAGGTATGTAAGTTTGACCAAAACCTAACACAATTAGCCGTTTATAACACCACTTCTCCATTTAATGTTTATGATGTGCAGGTAAGTACTGGTGGAAATATTATTGCCTGCGGTTCTAACGGAACATCATCTTCCGGTGCTCGCCAAGGTTATATCGAATCTATTGCTGCAACAGCCTGTATTCCTACAGCCATTACTTGCTGCGATGCCAGTGTATGTGAATCGGGTCCTTTTTGCACTACCGATGCAGCTGTAACCTTAACTCCTTCTACATCTGGTGGTACTTGGAGTGGTCCTGGCGTTAATCCATCTACCGGGCAGTTTACTCCGGCAACGGCAGGTCAAGGTACACACTATATTAAAAATACCATTGGTTGCGGTAGCGATTCAATTGCTATTGTCGTAAACCTTTGTGTGGCTTTACAAGCATGTAAAGAAAGTAACAACAGTGTTACTGTTAGCAATGGTACAAGCCCTTACACATGGTACCAACAAGTGCAACAGCAAAGTTGTGCAGCTTGTGTATTGCCTGCATTATGCTTTCCTCCAGGCTGCGAAACTACTACCAACGTATGGCAAAATTTTGCTACCGGTGCAAACGTTACACCTGCTACTTATCCTGTTCGTATTACAGATGGTAGCGGTAATGAGTTAACCATCACTGCCGCTAATAATTTAAGTGCTTGCTCAAATGCTTGCTCGCTTACAGCTTCTGCTACTTCAACTAGCACTACTTGTGGTAATAGCAATGGTAGTGCAACAGTAATTCCTGCCGGTGTTACTGCTACAGGCTATGCTTGGAGCAATGGAGGAAATGCTGCAACAATTTCTAATGTAGCTTCAGGTACGTATACGGTTACTATTACTAATGGTGCTTGTTCGGCTACTGCAAGCGCATTGGTTGGAGCATCTACTGGTATTACTGCTTCTGCTTCTTCAACTAGTGCAGGTTGTACCAGCACTGGTACAGCTGCTGCAACTATTGTAGGTGGTTCAGCAAGTGGCTATGCTTGGAGCAACGGTGGCAATACCGCTACTATTTCTGCTCTTGCAGCAGGTTCGTATACCGTTACAATTACATCTTCGGCAGCTTGTACAGCTACAGCCACTACCACGGTAGGCTCAACTGGTGGTATTGCACTTTCATCATCTACCGGTAGTGCTACTTGCGGTAATAGCAACGGATCGGCAACTGTAACAGTAACTGCCGGTACCGCAAACGGATATAGTTGGAGTAGTGGTGCAATAACTTCTACCGCCTCTAACTTGGCTGCCGGTAGCTACACTGTAACTGTAACAGGGCCTGGTGGTTGTTCAGCTACGGCAAGCGCAGTGGTAACATCAAACGGAGCTCCAACTATTACTACTTCATCAACCGGTGCATCTTGCAACACAAGCAATGGTTCGGCTACAGCAACAGTAACCGCAGGTACTGCCACTGGCTATAACTGGAGCAGCGGTGCCACTACGGCTACTGCTTCGGGTCTTGCTTCAGGAACTTATACTGTAACCGTAACTGGTAATGGTGGCTGCACCGTTACTGCAAGCGTTACCGTTAATGCTTCTAGTGGTATTGTTATAAGCGTAACTTCTACTAACACTAGTTGTGGCAACACTAACGGTACGGCCACAGTTAGTGTTACACAAGGTAATGCTACCTCATACAATTGGAGCAATTCGGCTTCAACTTCAAGCCTAAGTAACCTTGCGTCTGGAACTTATACAGTAACGGTTAACGATGCAGGCGGCTGCTCGGCTACCGCCAGCGTTGTTATTGGTGGTTCGGGTGGTTCTAATGTGCTTATTACAAGTAACAAATCAATTATTTGTAACACCGATAGTGCTTTAATTTGCGCACCTAGCGGTTATGCTTCTTATTTATGGAACACCGGTGCTGCTACTACTTGTATTACTACCAAATTGCCAGGTAACTATTATGTAACGGTAACGGATAACGGAAACTGTACAGCTACATCAAACCAATTAGCCTTAGGGGTTCATCCCCAACCACCTGTTAGTATTAGCGTAAATGGCGATACATTATTGGCCTATAACTCTGCAACCTACCAGTGGTATTTAAATGGGGTGATAATACAAGGAGCTAACACTCCTTTATGGATTGCCAATCAAACAGGTAGCTATACGGTGCAAATTAGTGATGCTAATGGCTGCACTGCATTATCCTTACCAGTGGTAATTTCCGTTACTGGCATTAGCGATTTAGTAAAAGAAACCATGAGTGTTTATCCTAATCCAAACAATGATGGAAACTTTAATTTATCGGTTAGTATGGGTTGGATAGGTGCAAACTGCGAAGTATTTGATGCGGAAGGAAGGTTGGTCTTCAAATCTCAAATTCAGAACATAAAATCTGAACTTAATATGAGTCTAGCCAGTGGTGTTTATGTCCTGCGTATTTCGCTCGGAACAAAAACAATTTCTCAAAAATTGATTAAGCTGTAGTATACATTCAAACGCCCATTCTGAAATTCGAATGGGCGTTTGAATTTTTCGAATATATTCATCTGCTCAAAATTCCATTAACGTGAAAAATATTTTTTTCTCTGTATGCGCCATGCTATGTAGCGCAACTCTTTTTGCTACCGATGGTTGGAAAAGTTATTTCAAAAACAGCGAAGCAGAAATTCTGTACCGCTATGAAGATTGCCACGATATACCGAATGGCATGCACCAACAAAAAATTTTACTCCGCTTTGTCAACTTCAAAACACAACCGGTAGAAGTTTTTTATACCAAAGAACTTACTTTTTCTAATTCTATTACAAAACCCGATGTAAGAGAATTCTGTGTGCATCTTAATCAATTAGAAACGCAGGAAGGTGAATGTGATACACAAGATAACCGGCTGTATATTTTCTCTAAGCAGTTGAATTTTAAATCTACCTCGCTTAAGTATTTTGAACTGAAAAATATTTCTGTAAAACCTATTCAATAAAATAAACTGATGAAAAAACTTTTATTCTTCTTAATTACTTGCGTTGTAGTGCAAAACATTTTTTCTCAAGGTTGCACCATTATAGCCTCCGTTCCGCGTGATACTATTGTTTGTGGGGAGCGTGTTTCACTCACCGCTTTTGGGCAAGGTCAGGGCATTGCGGTGTTATCTGAAAATTTCAATAACGGAACTTATGGCCCGGGTTGGGCAGCAACACAACAAGTTTTGTGGAATAATCCATGCAGCCCTAATGGCGCAGATGGCACAACGCATATTTGGATGGGAAATTCATCACCGGTACCACGTATTCTTGCCACTACTTCGTTTAACTTGAGTAGTTGTGCCAATGCAGGAGTTACTCTTTGTTTTGATATGTTGTTTGCTGAACAAGGCAACAATGCACCATGCGAAGGTCCCGATGAACCGCAAGAGGGGGTTTATGTTCAATACTCTATTGATAATGGTGCGACATGGGTAAACATAAACTACTTTGACCCAAATGGCGGAAACGATCCATTACTAGTAAACTGGAACAACTGGTGTTTTCCTATACCACAGGCGGCACTTACTGCCAACACAAAATTCCGTTGGTTTCAGGATGCTGATTCGGGAGCTGACTATGACCACTGGGGAATTGACAATGTAGCTATTTACTGCAACGACCCAAGCTACAACATTGTTTGGACGCATGATGGTTTCAATGCAGGGCCGGTTGGAGGAGTTAACCCTACTCCGGTTGGGCCGAACGTTACTACCAGCTATGTAGTAGTAATGAGCAACGGCACAGTTACTTGTCGCGATACGGTAACTTTGAATGTTGTGAACCCTACAGTAAATGTGAACGCAGGAAACGATACAGCCGTTTGCAACGGACAATGCGCTACATTAAATGCTACTGCTAAAGTTATTCAGAAACCAGCTAAAACTCCAACATATACTAATCAAGAACAAGCAACTATTACAGGTACTCCAGGTTTCCCAGGTTTCCCTCCATTTATACCTTCAATTCCCGGCACTGCTTTTTTAAACATGGATATTAATATTACCAACCTTAATCAAGCAACAGTTACTAATGGTTACATAACCAGTGTTTGTATTGGTTCTTTGAACATGGTATTGTTTAGCGGGATAGAAATTTTTGATATTTGGTTGGTTTGCCCAAGTGGCGATTCCGTATTATTAGTAAAGGATAGTACACTAACCGGCAACTCTTTAACTAATACCTGTTTTGTTCCTGCCGGGGCAAATATAACTTCTGCAACTTCTCCCTACACAGGCAGCTATGCTCCAAACCAATCATTTAATGGCTTAAGCGGTTGCGATGCCAACGGAGTTTGGTCTTTACATTTTCAGGCATTATTTAATGGGTTCTCTTTACCAACAGGTACCTTTAATAGTTGGAGCATTTCTTTCAACGACCCGGAAGTTTTCTATACCGGTAACTTTAACTGGGCTCCAACTACTAACATGACGGGTTCTACTACACTTAACCCAACTATTTGCCTCCCTCCAAATACAACTACTGCTTATACACTTACCTTGTCAGATACTGCTGGCTGCGTTACACAAAGTGATTTAATAAATGTTACCACACAACCTTGCTGTAACTTTACAGCTACCGCTTCACCAACCCAAGCAACCTGCGGTTTGAACGATGGTTCGGTTAATGTGGCTGTGTCGCCAGTCGGAAACCACACATACGCTTGGAGTGATGGCCTATCTACTTCATCTACAAGAAGCGGTTTAGCTGCTGGAACTTACACCGTAACTATTACTGACCAAGGCGGTTGCTCTACTATTGCAACGGCTGTGGTAAATTCAACCGGTGGGCCTACATTAGTTACTTCTACTACCAGCGCAGGTTGCAATACAAGTACCGGTTCAGCAACTGTTACTCTCTCTTCAGGCACAGCTACCAGTTATGAATGGAGCAGTGGAGCAACTACAGCCACTGCATCTAACCTTGCTGCGGGAACATATACCGTTACGGTTTATGGTGCAGGAAACTGTAACGTTACAGCAAGTGCTACAGTAAGTTCAGCGGGCGGTTTAGCCATTACTCTTTCTTCAACCAATACTAATTGTGGAAGCAATAACGGAACAGCAACTGTAACCGTAACACAAGGAACGGCAACAACTTACTCATGGAGCACCGGAGCAACTACGGCTAGTGTTAGTAATCTTGCAGTAGGCACTATAACAGTAACAGTGAGTGATGTAGGAGGATGCAGTACAACTGGTAGCGCAACTATTGGCAACTCAAGCGGAAACAACGTAGTGATTACTACAGACAAAGATTTGATGTGCACTGAAGATAGCGCGCATGTTTGCGCACCAACTGGTTACGTAGCTTACTTATGGAATAACGGAGGCACTAATGAATGTGTTTACGCAAAACAAGCAGGTAACTACTACGTAACCGTAACAGATAATGGCGGTTGCACAGCTACTTCTAACCAATTAGCTATTAACTTCTATCCGCAACCACCGGTTAGCTTGAGTGTAAATAGCGATTCGCTCTTGGGTTACAATTCAGTTTCTTACCAATGGTATAAAGATGGTGTGGTGATTCCCGGAGGCGATAATCCATTATTTGTAGCAACTGAATCGGGAAGCTATACAGTTTTGATAACTGACGAAAAGGGTTGCACGGCATTTTCTTTACCCGTTGAAATTACGGTTACCACAACCGGTATAAATAATTTGCTGCACGAAACCATGAGCGTTTATCCAAACCCGATTAACGATGGCAACTTTAATATTTCCGTTAGCAACGGTTGGTTGGGTGCTACCTGCGAAGTGTTTGATGCAGAAGGAAGATTGGTTCATCAATCAGAAATTAAAAATCAGAAATCGCAGATTGAGTTGAATGTAGCGAGAGGAGCATATATGCTTCGCGTAACTTTAGGTTCCAAAACAATCAATCAAAAACTTATTAAACTTTAAACCAATTAAAATCCTTGTAACGTGAAAAATACTTTTCTTTCTCTACTTATTATGTTATGCGGCACTTCGGTTTTTGCTGCCGATTGGAAAACATATTTCAAGAACAACGAACTAGAAGTTCTCTACCAATACTCCGATTGTCATGATAATGCCAACGGTATTCATCAGCAAAAAATTCTGTTGAAGTTTGTGAACCTGCAAAACAAGAAGGTGGAAGTTTCTTATACCAAAGAGCTTACTTTCAGCAAGGCAAAATCTACATCACCAGATGTAAAAAAAAATACGGTTCAGTTAGCATCTAATGCAACGCTGCAAGGTGAATGTACTACTAACGATAACCGGTTGTATATTTTTTCGAAGCAGTTAAATTTTAGCTCTACGCACTTGGAGAAATTTGAACTCAAAAATATTTCGATCGAAGCTATCCAATAAACAGCAATGAAAAAGATTTTATACACCCTGTTCATTCTTTTCATTGCACAACATATTTTTTCACAAGGTTGCACGGTAGTTGAAACTGCATTAAAAGATACTATAGTTTGCGGTGAAAGTACTGTTCTAAAGGCTTTCGGGCAAGGTCAGGGTATAGCCTTGCTTTCCGAAAATTTTAATAACGGAAATTATGGTCCGGGTTGGGCATCTAGCCAGCAAGCTTTGTGGAACAACCCTTGCAGTGCCGGTGGGGTAGATGGTAGTACACATATCTGGATGGGGAATTCAGGTCCGGTACCACGCACTTTGACTACCACTTCGTTTAACTTGAGCAGCTGCGTGAATGCAGGGGTTACTATTTGCTTTGATATGCTTTTTGCAGAGCAAGGTAACTCTGCACCGTGTGAAGGACCGGATGAGCCGCAAGAGGGTGTTTATTTGCAGTATTCAATTGATAACGGGGTCTCATGGGTAAACATAAACTACTTTGACCCTAATGGCGGAAATGATCCATTATTGGTGAATTGGAGCAACTGGTGTTTCCCGGTGCCGCCAGCAGCACTTACGGCCAACACAAGATTCCGCTGGTTTCAGGATGCCGATTCGGGTGCAGACTATGACCACTGGGGGATTGACAACGTAGTTATTTATTGCAATGACCCAAGCTACAATATAGTTTGGACGCATGATGGCTACAATGCCGGACCAGTAGGAGGAACTAACCCAACACCTGTTTCGCCAAACGTTACTACTAACTATGTAGTGGTAATGAGCAACGGAACTGTTACTTGTCGCGATACGGTAACCGTTGTAGTTAAGAATCCAACAATAGTTGTAAATGCCGGTAACGATACCACTGTCTGCAACGGACAATGCGCAAGACTAAACGCTACAGCAAAGATTGTTCAAAAGCCGGCTAAAACACCTACTTATACAAACCAGGAGCAAGCAACCATTACCGGCACTCCAGGTTTTCCGGGCTTTCCTCCAATTATTCCTTCTACTCTTGGTACTGCTTTTTTGAACATGGATATAAATATTACCAATCTTAATCAAACAACGGTTGCCAATGGTTACATAACCGGTGTTTGTATTGGTTCTTTAAACATGTTGATTTCTGCAGGAATAAACATATTCGATATATGGTTGGTTTGCCCAAGTGGTGATTCAATACTATTGGTAAAAGACAGTACGCTGACAGGCAACAACTTAACTAATACGTGTTTTGTTCCAACAGGCGGCAACATTGCTTCTGCTGCTTCGCCATATACAGGAAGCTATGCGCCTAACCAATCGTTTAATGGTTTAATCGGTTGCGATGCTAACGGAGTTTGGTCGCTGCACTTTCAAGCAATATTCAGCGGCTTTAGTTTGCCTACTGGTAATTTTAATAGTTGGAGCATTTCATTTAATGACCCGGAAATTTCTTACAGTGGAAATTTTAATTGGAATCCAACAACGAACATGACCACGCCCAACACGCTTAACCCAACGGTTTGTTTGCCTCCTAATACTACTACACCTTATACACTTACGGTTTCTGATACTGCGGGCTGTGTTACGCGGAATGATGTAGTGAACGTAACTACTCAAGCTTGCTGCGCATTGAGTGCTGCGGCTACCAGAGTACAACCAACTTGTGGCGCAAGCAATGGAAGTATAAATATTATACCGGTACCTGCGGGCTCATATACGTTTGCGTGGAGTGATGGACCTTCTACCTTGCAAAATAGAACCGGTTTAGCTGCGGGAACATATACCGTGACTGTTACCAGCACGGTTACGCCTACTTGCACGTTCGATACTACTATTATTCTCAACTCAAATAGTTCTTTAGCTGTTTCGTTCAGCAATCAAGTTAACCCGGGTTGCACAACCAACAACGGTTCTATAACGGTAACGCTTGCCGGTGGCACTGCGCCTTATGCGGTTACGGTTGATACCGGTGCTACACCTTTTACTTTTAATTCGCCTATACCGGGTTCGCAAAATATTCCGGGGTTATCAGCCGGAACGATTGATGTAAGTGTAACTGATGGTGCAGGTTGTGTGGCTACGGCTACAGCAACTTTAGTTGCGCCAAACTCGGTGAATGTTTCTTTCTCCAATCCGGTTAATCCAACTTGCGCTGGTAACGATGGTTCGGTTACTGTAACGCTTACAGGAGGCACTGCACCTTATGCGGTTACGGTAGATACCGGTGTTACTCCTTTTACATTCAACTCGCCAATTGCGGGTTCTCAAAACATTCCCAACTTGCATGACGGCACAGTTACGGTAAGCGTAACTGATGGTGCAGGTTGCACCTCTAACACATCGGTAACTCTTACCGCACCGGTTAATTGCTGCGGCTTGACAGTTAGTGCTGTGCTTGTTCAGCCAACGTGTGGAGTAAATGATGGAAGTATTTCGTTAACACCAAATGGTAATACAGGAACTGTAACTTATGTATGGGGTGGTGGACAAAATACTCCATCTATTAGCAGTTTAGGCGCAGGAAATTATCCGGCAACTATTACCGACACTGGTTTTCCTAATTGTTTTATTGATACTACTTTTTCTCTTACCAACGCTAACGGACCTGTTGTAGACAGTTTTAAAATATTGAATGTAAGCTGCAGCGGCAATGGTGCTGACGGTTCTGTTACGGTTTTTGCTACCAGCCCAAGTGGTGTAAATGTTAGCACTGGTTTTACTTGGAGTAACACGAACACTGATACAGACGATACACAAGCAGATTTAGCTACGGGAACTTACTTGTTTACAGTAACAGATTTAGTAGGTTGCAGCACACCGGGCAGTGTTACTATTGGTTTGCAGGCTGGCTGTTGTTTCTTACAGATAGATGCCACTGTTGTTCCGCCAAGTTGTGGGATGAACAATGCTTCTGTTACCGCCATTATTCTTACTGCCGG
>CAMBIM010000088.1 GCA_945867505.1 Chitinophaga pinensis | reverse complement strand
AAGATGGGAATGGATTAAACCCGCTGTTGCAGAATTATTGGATGACCATTCACCCACCGGTGCTGTTTTGTGGCTTTGCTTCGGTTACTTTCCCGTTTGCGTTTGCCATTGCCAGTTTGTTGCGTAAAGATTGGGATGGCTGGGTTAAGCCTGCTATGCCATGGGCTTTGTTTTCGGTAGCAATACTTGGTACCGGTATATTAATGGGTGGTGCATGGGCTTATGAGAGTTTGAGCTTTGGAGGTTTTTGGGCATGGGATCCGGTGGAGAATATGAGTTTTGTTCCGTGGTTGATGGTAGTAGCCGGCTTACACATGTTAGTAGTATATAAACATACTAAGCACTCTCTCATCAGCACGTATCTGTTTTTTCTTCTTGGTTTTATTTTGGTTTTATATTCAACCTATCTAACACGTAGCGGAAGATTAGGCGATACTTCGGTTCACTCGTTTACCGATGATGGATTAGAACCGCAATTGCTCACTTATTTCGCGTTCTTTATTGTTGGTGGATTTACTTTGTTGTTTATCCGCATTATTAAAAAGCAAATTCCATCAGTTCCTAAAGAAGAAGAATTAGGCAGTCGCGAGTTTTGGATGTTCATTGGAACTCTTGTGTTGTTGCTTTCTGCTGTGCAGATGACGTTTACCACTTCTATTCCGGTTTGGAACTTGTTGTTTCATGATAAATGGAATTTGATAAAAGATAAAATTGCCCCACCCGAAAATGTGATTGCGCATTACAATGCCATTCAAATTTGGTTAGGCATTTTAGCTGGATTGCTTACTGGTTTAATTCAATTCTTCTCTTACAAACTTGGAAAGTTTCCAAACACAGTTAAGTGGGCGTTTTATTCGTTTGGGCTTTCGTTAGTAGTAGCAGTCGCTATTGCTTTAGGTATGCACATTGACTTTACAGAGCAACACTTGATTGACCTTACTTCGGTTTCAAAAAGCCTGTTTATTAAGTTTCCATTCCTGTCTACCTACTTCTTGTTTCTGATTGCTTCGCTGTATGCCATTTTCGGAAACTTGGCGTATGCCTTCTTTGTAATAAAAGGAAATTTGAAACTGCTGGGCGGAAGCGTGGCTCACTTTGGTTTTGGTGTGTTCTTGTTGGGCGTTCTTATTTCTCAAGGTAAAAAGGAAGTTATTTCGTTGAACAAATCGGGCGTTAACTTTGGTCAGCAGTTTAAGGATAACGAGAAGATGGAGAACATTCTCTTGCTTAAAGATTCGATGCTGGTGATGAATGATTATGAGGTAACCTACACAGGAACTAATGTAGAGAAGCCGAATAATTTTTATGTAGTTAAGTATGTGCGCAAAGATTCCGCTACCGGTAAGGTAAACGAAGAGTTTACGCTGTTGCCAAACGCACAACTTAACCCTAAAATGGGATTAATTGCCAACCCCGATACCAAACATTATTGGAGCAAAGATGTATTCACGCACGTTTCATCGGTGCCTGATAACACCAACTTAAAAGATACTACGATAACCGTAGAAGCCGCTGTGAAAGATTCTTTCTTTACCAGAACTGCTTTGTTGTTTGTAGAATCGTTGAACCCGAACCCAACTTTACCGGCAGACTTTGATAAGAATGGGAAGTTGGTAGTAGGTATTAACCTAATAGCCAAAGACGAGAACAGCAAAACCTATTCAGCACAACCTGTGTTTGTTATTGATATGGCAGAGGGCAATTCAATTAGTTCTGTTCCGGCTGCGGTTAGGGAGTTAGGCTTAACAGTTGACGTAAACAAAATTGACCCGCAAACAAAAAAGATTACGCTTTCTATTCGTGAGCTGGAAAAGCCTTTGGACTTTATCATCATGAAAGCCATTGTGTTTCCTTACATCAATCTTGTTTGGTTGGGCGGCATCTTTACCTTCTTAGGCGCGTTTATAAGCATGTGGCGCAGAGCAAAAGAAAATACGATTTAATCTTCAGTAACCTACACAGGTAAATTTGTTCAATACATTTAGCGGAAGGCGGTGTTTTTAGTTAGCAGCTATAACTTAGCTATCCTAAAACCAACGCTTATGTTTGAATACTCAAAAATGAAAGCTGAACTGGAAGAGTTTAAATGTCCGGTTCACAAAAAGTCAGCGATTGTAACTTTCGAAACCGGTAAAATGGAAGTAGCCAGTTATTGCTGCGAAAAACACAAAGAGCTATTAGACGAAAACCTGTCGGATGTATCTGAAAGGAACATTGCCGATATAATAGCTGAAGTGTTTTAATTCATCTCTTTATTTAATAAGCAGTAGAGCCGTGGTGTGTTGTGCACATCATGGCTTTTTATTTTTGGGGAGAAGCGGGTTGTGCTTAGGTTAACCCAGTAGGGCTATCATTCCGCCTAAAAGCAGTGAGCCTCCTAGGCCTGTTGTACCAAAAAGCGCAATATTAAAGTTGAATCCATGTTGCAACAAAAACATAGTAATCAGAAAGCCGAACACACATAGGAAAGCTCCGGTAGCCACCATAAAAACTCCAATTCGTCTTCGCTTGGCTTGTGTTTCGCTTTCGGTAGATGGCGTGGTAATTTCTTTTTCTGCCTCCTTTAAATCCAGGTTTGAGCTTACCATGAGTTTGTAGATTAGTTACATTAAAAGAAACACTTTTATTTCAAGGTGCCAAATGCCTGTTTAACCTGCCTTTGTTCAGGCTTCAATTTCTCCCTCTATTGTTTGAGATTTTTGTTTAAGAACGGTTTTTATCTTCGCCCCTCAAATCTAAAACAATAACCCATGTCGCAAATTGCCACTATTGAAAAAAGAGATAACGGAGTAGCCATTGTTTGGCTCGATCAGCAGAACGAAAAGATTAACAAAGTGTCGTTAGACTTTGTAGAAGGCATCGATAAAATATTTCAGGAACTGGAGAACGATAACAGTGTAAAGGCGGCTGTTATCATCAGCAAGAAAAAGGACTGGATTGCCGGTGCGGATATTGAAATGTTCGACAAGGTGAAACAGAAGGGCGACTTTATTCATTTTACGCGCAATGGTCATGTTTCGCTTAGTAGAATGGAGAAAGGAAAGAAGCCGGTAGTAGCCGCTATTAACGGTGCTTGCCTTGGTGCAGGAACAGAGATTGCTTTGGCTTGTCATGGTCGTATTGTTTCGGATGATAAGAGCACACACTTTGCTTTGCCCGAAGTAATGCTTGGCTTATTACCCGGTGGTGGTGGCACACAACGTTTGCCGCGCTTAATCGGAATACAGAAAGCATTGGACATGATGCTGACCGGTAAGAAGATTTACGGAAAGAAAGCCAAGAGCATTGGTCTTGCCGATAAGGTGACTAACAAAGAAAGCCTGCTGAATGCAGCTATTGATTTTGCTTTGCAACTGGCTAAAGCACCCTTAGTGCGCGAAGACAAACGCGAATTAGTAGAGAAGATACTGGAAAGCAATCCGCTTACGCGCAGAATAATTTACAGCAAGGCTAAGGAAATGGTGATGAAACAAACGCAGGGCAATTACCCTGCGCCATTGCGCATTCTGGAGTGCGTAGAGATTGGTATGGAGCAAGGCATGGAAAAGGGATTAGATGCCGAGGCCGTGAAGTTTGAAGAGTTGATTTTGACTAACGAGAGCCGTCAGCTCATCCGCATTTTCTTTAACATGACGGATAAGAAAAAGAACCCGTATGCCGAGGCCTTGATTAAATCTACCGATAACATTGCCATGATTGGCGCGGGCTTTATGGGCGCGGGCATTGCGCAGGTAAGCGCGGTGGATGGCATTAACGTATTGCTGAAAGACATTAAAGAAGAAACCATTCAGCAAGCTAAGCAGACTATTTGGGCTGACCTTTACAAAAAGGTAAAGCGCAAGAACATGAGCCAGCCCGAAGCCGAAGAGATTATTAACCGCGTGCAGAGCAAGCTGGATTACACGGGCTTTGATAAAGTAGATATTATAGTAGAAGCGGTGTTTGAAGAAATCAAACTAAAGCAACGCATAGTTGCTGACTGCGAAGCCGCTACCGGTGCTAACACCATCTTTGCCAGCAACACTTCGGCTTTGCCCATAAGCCATGTGGCGGAGAAAGCAGCGCGACCGGAGAACGTTATCGGTATGCACTACTTCAGCCCTGTGCCTAAAATGCCTTTGCTGGAAATTATTAAAACACCTAAGACGGCTGACTGGGTTACCGCTACCTGTTTTGAATTGGGCATACGCCAGGGCAAAACCTGTATAGTAGTAAATGACGGACCGGGCTTTTATACCACGCGCATCCTCGCCCCATACATGAACGAATGTTTCCTGCTCATTGAAGAAGGCTGTGAAGCAGGCTTGATTGATAAGGCAATGAAACAATGGGGCTTCCCCGTAGGGCCGGTAACCTTGCAGGACGAAGTAGGCATTGATGTAGGCGCGCATATTATGAAAGGCGAACTGGCAGAGATGGCTAAGCTGCGCGAAGGCGCGCGCACCAGCGATGCTATTGTAAAGATGTTTAACGATGGCTACCACGGCAAAAAGAACAAGCGCGGTATGTATAAGTATGACGAGAAGGGAAAGAAGCGCGGCATTAACGAAGACATTTACAAATACTTTGGCAACCCTACGCGCAAAGAGTTTACTATAGAAACCATACAGAACCGCATGGGCATGATGTTCCTGAACGAATGCCTGCACTGCCTGGAAGAAAACATTTTAGAGAACCCTACCGATGGCGATGTAGGCGCGGTGTTTGGCCTCGGCTTCCCTCCGTTTACGGGCGGACCTTTCCGTTATATTGACCACCAGGGAGCAGGTAAGATACTTGCCTTGATGGACGACCTGACCGCTAAATACGGGGCACGCTTTAAACCAGCCAACATATTAAAAGAGTATGGCGCAAAGGGCGAGAAGTTTCATAAGAACTAAACTAAAACAACTAATGTTATGAAAATATCATTTATTGAGTTTCTAATTTGGGGAACAGTTTTGCTTTTAGTGAGTTGCAATTCCGAAAAAAATAAAACCCCTGAAAACGTAATTAAACAATACTTCATATCGAATGTAAATGACCCTAAATCGTATGAACCGATTGAAACTAAATGCATAGACTCTTTTTACCTTATCAATAACTTAAAAACAAGAATAAGCCAGCAAGAGTTTCTGTTAGTGACAGATTCAAATTCATTAAAGGGGATTATTGAAACAATGAATTTTTATCAAGGTATGGATAAAAAGTATGGTGGTTATTCAGAAAACCTTAATGCTATGAAAAAGCCATTTGATGAAAAGCAAACTAGCATAGACGAGAATCTAAAACGAATTCAAGAACTAAATCATAGATTAGATTCTCTTCAAAAAAATAACATTAACCCAATTGTTTCAAGAAAGTATTATCATAAACTCAGAGCTAAAAACGGCTTTGGAGCTTTGGCTTTATCAGAATGGGTAATTTATTTAAACGATACCTTAGGCGTTATCACTCATTATTCGGCTGACCAAGATGATAAAGAAAGTTTACGTGTCCCTGGTGGTTATTAGCCGCCCATTTACAGAAGCGACCGCTTGAACTTGACTAGGTTTTTAGTCCTCGCAGCGTCTCTCGAAGAGGACTATGCGCGATTGAAATACCAACTATGATAGGACGACTTATTATGCCTGTGGTTTTTATAGCCGTATTTGTGGTTTGGTTCTTTTACCGGCTGCTGGTAAAAAAGGAAATTAAGCAGCAACTTAATAATGCATACTTTGGTTTGCTGTTTATAGTAATTTGGGCTGTTATTTATTGGTTGCTTTTAAAGGATTAATTTGTTGGTGATAACACCAACAACGGCAAAAAGATAAACATATGGATATTAAAGACTTTATTAAAGAGGCAATTCAAGAGATTACATTAGGGCTTAAGGATGGTCAAGTTGTTGCTGTGAATAATGGATTTAGAATTTTGGATTCATCAGAAGCCCCTAAGCAACTAAAAATCGAATTTGACATTGCCATAATTGCGAAAGAGGAAACAACAGGTTCAGCAGGAATTGGACTAAAAGTTATTGGCGCGGACATAAAGAACAGTAATACTGCGGAAAGCGTTTCAAGAGTGAAATTTCAATGGTATTTAGTAATGCCTGAAAAGCTATGATTTAAAAACTCATCACTCGCTTGAATTTTGCGAAGGTTCGTTAGATGAAAATTTCTGTATAGCTTCTGTGTAAATAGCGACTTGTAGCCCGTTTTCTAAAATGATAAGCGTATTCCCTTTTTCAATTTCCAGCCAGCCATAGTTCCATTCGTAGAGGTTATACATTATCTCTGGGTTATCTTTTTTATGCTTTTCTTGGAGTTTGCTTCTCTCTATTTTAATTGTTTTCATAGTTGAGAACGATTATCTTTTGGATTTACGTGTAAACTTTCCTTTGCCAGCTTTTAAATCGAAATCAAATTCAAGTTCTCCTTTGCTGTTCAGTAGCATATAAACTATGCCAACAAAGGAAAGAATGAATAGGCAGCCAATAATAAATGAATAAATGTCCATTTGGTTTTATTTATTGGCGCAAAGTTAGTTATCGGGGGAAATTGTGTGAACTCCAACACCTCCAGGTTCTCAATCTTCTGTGTGTAACTACTTTCCTTTGTATTTCCTTATCCCCCGCGCTTTCACCTCGCCACCCTGCGCGAGTTAGAGGCATATTTTTCTCATCAATCAATACCATTTAGCCATTGCCTCAGGGTTTCCGCAGAGCCGGAAGACCCTGCGGAGCTGTCAGCCTTAAATAAGGGAATGTCATGTGTGAAGGAGCAACCTTCAACTGTAAAAAGTTAACCCCCTTCCATATCTGTGAGGGCATCAACTGTAAAAAGTTGACCCCATCCCGAGTCAGGGAGACCATCAACTGTAAAAAGTTAACCCCATCCCGAGTCAGGGAGACCATCAACTGTAAAAAGTTAGCCCTATCCCGAGTCAGGGAGACCATCAACTGTAAAAAGTTAACCTCATCCCGAGTCAGGGAGACCATCAACTTTGAGTCCCGGCAGGTTCTCCCAAAGCTAAGCACAGGCAAAACGGAGAATCTGTTTTGCGTTACCCCTGTTCCTGGTGTCCCGACAGGTTCCTTCTTCTTAGGGTCTCTGCCTCGCGCCCCGCGCGAGTGAACTGCATACCTTTCTAATAAATCCATATCATTTAGACATTGCCGCAGGGTCTCTGCAGAGTGGGAAGACCCTGCGGGGATTTATTATTAAAGATGGCTTAAACATGATTAAGGCCAGCGATATGATGATAAAGAATGGTATAGTTATTCTTACCAACTTAGTGGTAGTGGGCAACAATGGTAAAAAGACACAACTTGAAAATGGCGAAAGCATAAACATGCAGGGCATGATTTATCCTACGCAAAAAAGTCAGCATAAAGAACAGGTAGCTAGGTAATAGCTCTTAATTTATTTTTGACACCACCATTTATCTTTCTATTTGTAGCTGTCAAAATCATTATAGGTTTTTGGCATTTCGTCTGTCTTGCTAATCATTTCCGTTTATTTCTTTAAAAGAATATTTTAAAAATGTAGTGCAGGTGCAAAGTGTAGTACTGAAATAATTTATGTACACAAATAGGGTTTTTTGTTCCATTGCATAGCTAATTACTCCAGCGTACATACCGCAAAAAATAATCTTTTACCAGTTCGCGCAACCTTGTTACAGGTAAATACATCAAAGAGGGGGTAGTCAATTTTTAGGAGCAGTTTACAATTTGATTTTAATTTGGTAATTATCAAATCTATTTTCAATATTTACAGTCGCCCTGTTTAACCCAAGCAGATATACACACGAACAAGCACATGAAAAAATTTCTACTTCCGGTAGTCATTGTATTCGCATTAATATTTACAGGCATTAAGCAAGTATCAGCTACCCACACCATGGGGGTAGATATGACTTACGAGTGTGTTTCCCCCGGACAATACAATATTACCTTACAGGTTTATCGAGATTGTAATGGAGTGAGCATGTCCAGTTCGCATCTTGTCAATTTTTCATCGGCACAATGCGGTGTAAATAGTTCAATTACCGTTACGCAGTTAGGCCCACCGGAAGACATTACACCGGTTTGTCCGCAGCAAAGCAACACAGCTTGTGGTGGCAGCGGACAATACGGAGTTGAAAAATACACGTTTACAGGTGTTTTAAATTTACCACCGGGTTGCGGAAATGATTGGGTACTTAGCTGGAGTTTATGCTGCCGTAACGATGCTATTACCAACCTGTCAAGCCCCGGTAGCGAATCGGTTTATATTGACATATGTTTAGATAATACGTTAAGTCCTTGTAACAACTCTCCCTTCTTTTTAAATAATCAAATACCGTTTTAATGTGTTAACCAACCGGTTAATTATAACCACGGGGTAATTGATATTGATGGCGACTCCCTGGTGTTTACCCCTGTTCCGTCTTTAACCGATGGTGGTGCTGTAGTTGGCTACCGAAATCCCTACAACGCCAATGGTCCGTTTAACACCAATACCATTAACCCTTATACGGTTGATCCTGTAAACGGAGATATAAATTATACGCCCGATGCTATACAAGTTGCGGTAGCTGCCATTCGTATTGATGAATACCGAAATGGCGTGCGTATTGGTTGCATTGTGCGCGATATGCAGTTTACTATTATCAATTGCAGTAATCAATTGCCTACCGCTACCGGAATAAATGGGTCAGCTACCAACTATACGCTTACTATTCCTGCTTGTTCAGATACATGTTTTACCATCAACTCTGCGGACCCAGATGCTACAGACAATGTAACCATGACAGGGAACAGTGGCATTCCCGGTTCCACATTTACAACATCTGGCGGTTCGCGCCCTACTGGTACGTTTTGCTGGTCAACTACTTCTAACGATGTGGGCACAAACTTCTTTACTGTAACTGTGCAAGATGACCATTGCCCTATAACTGGAAACAACACTTATTCTTATACTATTAACGTAGTACCAAGCAGCGACCCACCCGTTAGTGCAGGGCCCGATGTTACACTTTGCCCCGGGCAGTCAACCACCCTTAGCGCAACTGTTAGCGGAGGAACACCTAGCAATTACCTTTGGAGCGATGGAACGAATATTTGGACTACACAATCTATAACTGTTAGCCCGCAAAATACTACTATATATACTGTTACTGCTTACTATGTCAGCGGTTGCCAAAAAACAGATGCGGTGTTAGTGACTAGAAATCAAAAGCCGATTATCAGCATTTATCCTACGAATGTTACTTTGTGTGCGGGTGGTTCAGTAAACCTGCTTGTGCAAACCAATTCAACTACTCCAATCTATTATTGGAATCCAGCCACTAATTTAAGTTGCACTAACTGTAGTAATCCTGTGGCTACACCCTCATCTTCTACCAGTTATTGTGCTTGGATAACTGATGCCAGCGGTTGTCCCAGCGATACTGTTTGCTCGCAAATAAATACCGCAGCACCACCGCCACCGCAAAGTTGTGCAGTGCTATATGCCACAGTGAATGGTAGCGGTAATGGAACAAAGGCAAGCCCTGCCAGTTTGCAAGGAGCAATCAATTTAGCGCAATGCAACAACTCCATTATAAAATTAGGCACAGGAACGTATACTTTAAGTAATGCTATTACCAACATTACCAGCTATACTACTATAGAAGGCGGTTTTGACCCTACTACTTGGATAAAAACAAGTGCCCCCGGTGCTACTACAATTTACCGCAACAACTTAAACCCTGAAGGCCTGCCCAATGCTCCGCGTATTGTGGCTGTATACATGAACTCGCAGGCGTTCTTTCGTTTTCAGGATTTAACTTTTCAAACGCAGAATTGTCCGATAACTGCTGCGGGTAATGTGGCTATGAGTAACTACATTTTTCACATGACTAGCTGTAACGATTATCAGTTTGTTCGCTGCCGCATGATAGCAGGTAACGCAGGCGATGGTTTACCGGGCACTTCCGGAGCATTAGGTGTGAACGGCAATTCAGGTACCAACGGTGTTTTAGGTGCGGTAGATAACACCGGAGTAAATGCAACTGGTGGTAATGGCGGTGCTGGTGGCGGTGCAGGAGCAGGTGCACCTGGTACAGGAGGAAGTAATGGTGCTGGTGGAGGTGCAGGAGTAACCTCGGGCAATACTAGATCCGGTGGCGGTGGCGGTGGCGGTGGTGCAGGAGGGTCTGCGGCAGCTGGCGGTGATGGTGGTAATGCCGGTGGTGTAAATGGTGCAGGCGGACCTGCTGGTGCAAACGGAGGTACGACCGGAGGAGATGGAATTTTTAGTGGAGATGGCAACCCGGGGGGGAATGGCACAGGAGCAAATGGAACATCGGGGAGTGCTGGATTATCTGGTACTGCCGGTACTTTTGTTGGTGGTTTCTTTTTACCAGGTAGCAGCGGGGGAAATGGAACAGACGGTACTGGTGGCACAGGAGGCAGCGGTGGTGGTGGTGGTGCTGGACAAACGTGTACGTTTTGCACCGATGGAACTGGCGATGGT
>CAMBIM010000087.1 GCA_945867505.1 Chitinophaga pinensis | reverse complement strand
TTTTGTGATGTTATCCAGCACTTGTAACGTGTGATAGAAATTATCTTTATGCCCTTTGCCTTCGTAGTTCTCTACTCCTTTCAGTTTCTGAAACTCGGGAAAGATAATTTCGAGTAAACCACATTCTTCCAACAGGATGAAGCCAATGCTTGGTGTTTTAGCCAGAATAATTTTGTTCAACTCATCAGTTATGCGCTCCTGCGAAATTATTTTGATGCGCTCCTTGTTTCTCTTAATGGCATCAAAGGTTTCAGGAAGAATCTTGAAATCTAATTGAGTAGCAAAGCGAATAGCGCGCATCATGCGCAAAGGGTCATCGCTGAAAGTAATATTGGGGTCGAGCGGTGTTCGAATTAGTTTATCTTCTAAATCTTTTATGCCGTTAAACGGGTCAAGCAATTCACCAAAAAAATTTTTGTTGAGGGAGATTGCCATTGCATTGATGGTAAAGTCTCTGCGGTTCTGGTCATCCTCTAAGGTTCCGTCTTCTACCACAGGTTTGCGGGAGTTGCGGTCGTAACTTTCTTTGCGCGCGCCAACAAATTCTAAATCCAAATCGTTCCACCTGAACTGTGCGGTACCGAAATTTTTGAAATAGTTTACATGAAGATTTCTATCAATTTTCTCTGCTGCTTTTTGCGCCAGTTCTATTCCGCTTCCTACACAAACAAAATCAATGTCTTTGCAGGTTCTGTTGAGCAATTGATCTCGCACATAACCGCCTACTGCATACGTTTCAAAGTTTAAATCGCTGGCGGCTTCTGAAATAATTTTGAAAATAGGGTGAGTTAAATCGAACTGTTTTTTCACGCACCAAACCTATAAAAATTAGGGACGACAACCTTTGTGTGTTTAATTTATATTCGCGCAATAACGCCTAAATATGACGCAAAAATTTACCCTATCGTTCTGTTTACTTTTTCTCACATCTATTTTGTTTTCCCAAATGGCGATGGACACGGTTAAAAGTCAATACGCTCAAATAAATGATGTAAAAATCCATTACAAGATTTACGGCAAAGGAAGCGATGTGCTTTTTCTCCTGCATGGCTCTTTGGAGTGCATGACCGAATGGGAAAAACAGATTCCTGAATTTTCTAAACGATATAAGGTAGTTGCCATGGATAATCGCGGCCACGGCAAATCAACATTTACCGACCGTAAGCTCGATTATTTTTTATTAAGCGAGGATGTGCGCGGATTAATGAACGTGCTTAAAATTGATAGTGCTCATTTTGTAGGCTTTGGCGATGGAGGTATTATTGGTTTACACTTGGCTATTCAACATCCGGAGCTGGTGCGAAAACTGGTGGCTATTGGGGCCAATTATAAAGTAGATACCAGCGTGGTTTATCATGAAGTATTAGAGAAAGTAAAAGCATGGGATAGCGACAAGGTATATCAGTTTGTGCGTAATAATTTTCGAGGCTGGCCCAACGATAAACTGCTTGGACCTTTTACCGAGCGTATGAAAACCCTGTTGCTCACGGAGCCTAACCTCACCATCAATGATTTAAAAAAGATAAAATGCCCGGCTTTGTTTATGACCGGTGATCATGATATAATTAAGCAAAGCCATACCAGCGAAATGTTTGAAAACGTGCAGCGGGGCTATTTGGCGGTCATACCAGGTACTAAGCATTATCCGCAAAAGGAGAAAGCCGGTGTGGTAAATACTATCATCACCGATTTTTTGAGCAAAAAATTTGTGAATTTAGACCGATACTAAACTACGGACCTTGGGTATTTGCATAAGTTTTTATTTTAGCGGAATGTTATTTATACAAACAATTTTTTGTTGCTGTTGTTGTTCTGTCCTTAAAGGGAGATGAATACGCTTTTGCAATTGAAAAATTGAATTCAAAAATATTCCTGAACCCTTCGCAACCCGAAGGGTTTTTTATTTAAAAAAACAGCTAATGAAAATTCAACCATCACAAAAAATAGATTTCAGCAAATTGCCATCGCGAGCAGTTATCCATAAGTTTACCGATGAGCTGATAGACTTGCTTTTCCCTATCGAATCAACCTTTACGTTTCATTATGAAGTGGCAGATGAGAAGGAAGAGCGGCTGCACAAAACATTAAATGAAATTTTGTTGCCGCTGAGCAACAGACTTAATCTTTCAGCCGATGAAATTGTTTCGAAGTTCTTTAATGAACTTCCGAAACTGTATGAGCAACTTATTTCTGATGCCGAGTTCTTCTTAAAATCTGACCCTGCCGCTGAAGGTATTGAGGAAGTAATTATTGCGTATCCGGGCTTTTATGCCATAACAGTTTATCGTTTAGCGAATGAGCTTTCAAAATTAAATGTTCCTATTGTGCCACGTGTAATTACAGAATATGCGCATAACAAAACCGGTATTGATATCCATCCCGGGGCTACTATTGGCAGTCCGTTTTTTATTGACCACGGCACGGGTGTAGTGGTGGGGCAAACAACGGTTATTGGTAATCATGTAAAATTGTATCAGGGTGTTACCCTGGGCGCATTGGCAGTAAGAAAGGAAGCGGAAGGTGCAAAGCGCCATCCTACTATTGAAGACGATGTAATTATTTATGCAGGAAGTTGTATTCTCGGTGGCGAAACGGTGATTGGACATAGCAGTGTAATTGGCGGAAACGTATGGTTAACAGCGAGTGTGCGGCCTCTTTCTGTAGTGTATCATAAAAGCGATGTAGTTATCCGTGATAAGTCGGAAATGAATGCAGTAGTTGATTTCGTTATTTAATTAAAAAACATAAACGCATAATACAAAATGAAAGCAAACAACATCTTAGAAACTATCGGCAACACGCCACATTTACGCATCAACAAATTATTTGGAAACACCCACGAAGTTTGGGTAAAACTGGAAAAACAAAACCCCGGAGGGAGTATTAAAGACCGTATTGCGTTGGCTATGATAGAAGATGCCGAACAGAAAGGACTACTAAAAAAAGGAAGCGTTATTATTGAACCTACATCCGGTAATACTGGTATTGGTTTAGCAATTGTGGCTGCGGTGAAAGGCTATAAACTTGTTTTGGTAATGCCCGAAAGCATGAGTGTAGAAAGAAGAAGACTGATGAAAGCTTATGGTGCTACATTTGAACTTACTCCCCGCGAGAAAGGTATGAAAGGAGCCATTGAAAAAGCAAAAGAATTGGCGGCATCTACTCCCGATTCATGGATTCCTTCGCAGTTTGATAACCCGGCAAATATTGATGTGCATTTGCGCACTACAGCCGAAGAAATTCTGAAAGACTTTCCTAATGGTGTAGATTATTTAATTGCCGGTGTAGGAACAGGCGGGCACATTACCGGTGTGGCAAAAGTGTTGAAGGCAAAGTTCCCGAACACAAAAGTATTTGCGGTAGAGCCGGCAGCTTCCCCGGTTATCAGTGGTGGTCAGCCTTCTCCACATCCTATACAAGGAATTGGCGCGGGCTTTATTCCGGGTAACTTAGATACAAAAATTTTGGATGGCGTAATTCTTATTACTAAAGAAGAAGCCTTTGAATATGCTACCCGTGCGGCTAAGGAAGAAGCTTTGTTTGGCGGGGTTTCCTCGGGTGCAACGCTGGCGGCTATTGCCAAGAAACTTCCTGAAATTCCTGCCGGCAAAACGGTGCTTGGGTTTAATTATGATACCGGTGAGCGTTATCTTTCTATTGAAGGATTGTTTGAGTTGTAAGCCTTGTTTGATATTCTTTTTAGAGATGCCATCGCTTATAGCGATGGCATCTCTATTTATGCTCTGTTAGTTTAATGCGCACACCCGCAGTTGTGTAAGCCTTTTGCTTTTTCAAAACATTCTTTGCCTTCCATAAACGAGAAGTAAATAATGCCCACTGTTCCAGCAATATCAATATAGGGAATTTGAAAGAAGTGGTAAAGTAAACTGGAGGCCAGCAGTACCATGCTCATGTAAACACAAACCTTGGCACAGTTAGCATCGGCTATTAGTGCTGGCGAGCTTAACTGTTTACCCAGCGATGTTTTCCAATAAATAGTAGCCACCATTATTACTATTGAAATAAGGGAGACAATTATCCCCCAAACGGTAGTAGTTGGGTTTTCGCCAACAATAATTTTTTGAACAGCCATAGCGGTAAGCAGACCACACAAAGCATAAAAGGAATAACCAGTAATCTTCAAAGCCGTCTTTTCAAATTCATCGCGATGAGTTTCGGGATGGCGCGCAATGCGTATAATCATGTGCGCTATGCCCACAGCTGATATTACTTCTATAAAACTGTCTAATCCAAAACCGAACAGGGTAAGTGTATCATCTTCATAACCGAAAAAAGTAGCAATGCCGCCCTCGGCAAGGTTATATACAATAGTAAAAATGCTTAACGCAAAAGCCAGGCGGTAAAGTTTTTTTGAAGCGGAAACGGCTAATGTATTCACGGTGGTAAAAATACACCATGACCTCAATTTTCGAGATGCCAAAGCATTTTATATTTTCGGAACTTACCATACGGCATGAAATTCTTTTTACCCGCTCGATACTTTTTTAAAATTTACGTTTCGCTGGCGTTCTTCTTTGTCATTATACTAATTGGAACAGTCGGCTTTGTTGTTATTGAAAAGTATACGTTGGTAGAAGCCGTTTACATGACGGTGATAACCGTTTCTACTGTGGGCTTTACCGAGGTGCACCCTATGAGCGAGGCTGGAAGAATTTTTACCAGTATTCTGATTATAGCCAACATTGGTACGTTTACTTATTTCCTCACCATGCTATCGGCTTATTTTTTAGATGGTGAGTTTACGGCAACTTATAAACTTTATAAAATGAAAAATTCTATCAACGAATTGGAAGGGCACGTTATTCTTTGCGGCTTTGGGCGCAATGGCAGAGAAGCGGCTAAAATTTTTCACCAAAATGGTAAAGACTTTGTGGTGATTGAAAGGTTAGAATCGCGCAAGGATGATTTACCTTTTGCCGTAGATTTTATCTTAGAAAACGATGCCACGCGCGATGAAACCCTGTTGGAGGCGGGAATTATGAAAGCCAGTGCCTTGGTTACTACTTTGCCCGAAGATGCCGATAACTTATATGTGGTGCTAACCGCTCGTGAGTTGAACCCAAATTTGAAGATTATCAGCCGAGCTTCTAACGATTCTTCGGTTAAGAAGCTAAAAACAGCCGGTGCCAGCAATGTAATTATGCCCGATAAAATTGGTGGCGCTCACATGGCTACCTTGGTGCTTAGCCCCGATGTAAAAGAGTTTGTAGATATAATGGCTACGCAAAACAGCGAGCAGTTTACAATTGCCGAAATAGTATCGGGAAAAACCATTTCGCTGGAAGAGCTGGACTGCTGGAAAAATACAGGAGCTACTATTCTTGGGCTAAAAACTTTGGATGGGGAGTATACGCTGAACCCTATTCCTAAAGCAGTGGTAAGACATGGCGACAGGCTGATTGTAATGGGGGCAAAAGAACAGTTAAGTAAAGTTCAAGGCTTAGTAAGCTAAATTCTCTGAATCCATACTGCGGAAATCCAATGAATCTTCTGTATTTTTCAAAACCATACCGCGAAAACCATGGACATATCTTGAATGTTTAAGATCATGCCGTGGTTTCCACAGGGTAATCGGAGGCAATATCCAAAACAAGCGAGCTACGGTTTATAACCGTGGCTCGCTTAAATATTTAGGCAAATGAGAATAACTATCGAACAATAGCCATTTTGCCAAAACCTTTCTTAAAGTATTTATCGTAGCTCATGCCCATGGCATCCATTTGCTTATCGTCCAGTCGGGTGCTTACATGGTAGAAATAAATACCGTTGGCAAGCAGGTCGCCATATTGGTCTCTGCCATCCCAAGCGTATTCGGTAATGTTTCTACCTACACGAAGTGGACCTAATTCTTCTTTAAAAATTTCTTTTACCACCGTTCCCTTAATGGTCATAATTTGAATTTTCATAAAGTCCGGCACTTCACTACCGGTAATGGTAAATACAAAGTGTGTAGCTGTGGTAAACGGATTAGGGTAGTTTAGCACGTTGGTAATCATGGGCTTGGTAATTACCTCAAACGAAATTTTGTAATCGAAGAAAGTAGCCGGATTGTTTCCTTGATATCGACTATCCGTTGTAGCACTATTGTTGCCGCTGCGGTCGCGGTCTTTTATCAATAGTTCATACGTTCCATCCATAGTAAATATGGGTTTCAGTTCAATCTGTGCTTTATTACCGTTGGCCAGGTTATTACCATCTGCTGGGTAAAAAGTAAAAATGCTGGAAGTAGAATCAATTTTGGTAGGCTCTGCCGCACCGGGATATTTAATGTAAATATCAAACAGCGAAGAACGATCCAGCGGCAAGAACTTGTTTTCGTCTTTCAACATAACCAAAATATTAGGCTTGGCAGAAACTATATCGCCATTTAGAATATGCTGATTATCGAACGTAACATCCAGCAGTGGATTTGTTTTATCGCCTGAGGCATTAAAATCTAACTCGGCAAAGTTGTTAAAGTGAAACTGTTCTATCTGGTCATTATCGGGGTTGGCTTCTATGGTAATTTTATTTAAACCAATAAAACTGTTTTGGTTAATGAGGGTATCAAAAACCAAATGCAAAGTATCTAAGCCCCCAAGTGTATCGTAACGAATAGAATAGTTGTAAGTATTTAATGCCGCATCGCGAATAATGTATTTGGTCAACAAGTTTGGCATTGGAACATCCGTTACATTTTCTAAACCAATTTCAAAATGCAGTTTACTGCCAATGTTTACATTGTTTGGTGCTACAAAATGTGCTGCGGGATTAACAGCCGCTTCAGGTGGTTTTTTGTATAGCACTCTCCAGTAGTAAAGTTGTGTTGGGGTCCGCAACGAATCGTCATAGGTTTTTAACCGCAACTTTAAGTAAGGGAATTCGGTAGCACTAATTACCGGCCCCCCGTTATAAAAAAGATTATCAGTAGCTGTAGTAGTAATTAATACGGTATCTGCTCCATTGGTTCTAACACCAATAATATCAATCGAGTCTTTATCGGCAGTTAAGCCGCCTTCCTTTGATTGGCGTTGCCAATGCACACTACGCCACTCCACAGCCGGTCCAATTTTAGGTGAGGTAAAACTACCCTGATACCATGCCCCTTGAAAAGTAAAACTGGTATCAAGAATAGATAAAGAACCATTGCTGGTAGCTGTAAAAGAACTATAATTAATGTTCCCCTTTTGTGTAAAGTAAACTAACTGACCGTTGATTGCACCGCTCTTAAATGGCTGCGCCACAAAACCCAATTGCCCTAAAGCGTTTATTAAAGTAGTACTCCAACTGGTATAAGGAGGATTATTTACGGAATAAATTAAAACGTAAAAACCGTTTGGAATGTCATTGATAAAATTACTAATAACTGTATCCCAAGTAGTATTTTTATAAGTATTAAAGCCTGTTGTATTAAAATCGTAGCCCGCTTGGTCGCCAGATTTACTGCCACCGCAATGCACGTTTCCATACTGGTCGCCCCAGCTGTTGCCATCCCAGTTATGGCTATACCAAGGGTAGCCGCTCACTGGGTCAATAACCGCAAATGTTAGCCCACCCGAGGAACCTTGAAACGGGTTGGCATAACCGCAACTACCCATTCTAAAGCGGTATTGGTTGAAGTTGTTATAATCCCAACCAAGCGTTTCAAAATCTACATTTCCACCACCACCTATAGCGCTCGATTTACCTGTGCGCACATGTATTTGGTTAGTGCTTGGTGGAAATTTGAAAATACGGTCAAAAGAATCTAACCGAACATTTTGGTAATTATCTTTTTGAAATTGAAAGTGATGCGATTGATTCCAACCTGGGTATTCGCCATTTAAGTAAATGAATGAACTGTAATGCCAAACGTTGCCCGCAGAATCTCTGCGAACTCTCCAATAAAAAACTGTACTGTCCTTCTCGTAGTAAGCTACATCGGTAGGGTAATGCACCACACCACCAATTTGCGTAATTACGGTGCTGCGCAGTTTTGGGCTGTTAAACAATTCGCTGGTATCAATCTCGAACCGGTAAGCCCGCTCTGGTGCAAACGGGTTTATAGTTGATGCTTTTAGCGTAACACCTTTTGAGGGCACAATAGCAAAATCATAAGGGTAAATAGGAATTATATCATCGTTTTTAATGATGGTAACGAAAGGAGTTTGCAGTGTGTTATTACATTCTGCACTTTCAGTTTCGTCTATTTCGTTTTGGGCATCTACAAAAGGCTCAAAACGGTTTTCACCATAACCAAGCGTGCCAATGTTTACAGGAACGGTAAATACCACAGTATCTCTTAAAAACGGAGCGCGGATGGTTTTGTAGTAATAAAACAAAACTGGGTTTTGGTTTACATCAAAAATGGTGCGGGTAAGTTTTACTACAATTTTGCTTTTAACCACTTTACCGTTAGCTAGAGTATCATCTACACTGCACTTGCCCAGGTTGGTTATTATCACATTTACATCAAATGAATCGGTACCTGGTGTAACAGTTAGTGGTGTAGTATAAACCGAAGTAGCATCTAATGCATAATCCGGCTTTGGGTAATGGTTAGGTTTTAATCCCGGGTCGCCATGCAAGGTCATTTCATAGGCGGTCATCTTGGTAATATCGTCTGTATTTGGGTTTTGAAACAAATCGGTTAAGGTTTGTTTTAATCCTAAGCCAAGTGGCTGATTGTATTTAGCCACACTCGTGTTTTTGTAAAGCTGTGTAGAAAAATTATTTAAGCCACTGGAAATAGATAAGCTGGAAGTGGCCATAAAGGCAATCATCCCGGCATTGGGCTGAAACACAAATTTCTCACTATAGCCTCGTGTGGCATCGTGCAAAAGACCCGAAAAACAACCGTTAGAAAGTAGGATAGGATACTTTCCATAATTCGTATAATTCTCGGGTTCATCAATGCTGAAATCGAAAGCATTAGTTGCTGAGTGCCCGAAAAAAGTAATCCATGATACGCCTTCGTTTATTTTGTTTCTTATGGTTTGTGCTAAGCTAGATTCTATAGGGGCATTAGAAGTTTTTGTATAAGTAGTCACATGCGCACCCCACAGCGAGTCTTCCGCCATTTTCTTATAACTATCTACATAACCTTTAAAAGCAAACTGTTCAAAAGAAGTGGTGCCACCACTAAAGTGTAAAATTTCTTTTTGCCATTCTTTACTTGGTATATCCTGATTGCACGCGTAATTGTTTTGTTCTAGCTCATAAGTTCTTACCTTCTCTAGATAGTTTTTTATCTGTGTGGTGTTTTCTGCGGCTAATCTACCTATGGCTACTAACGGTACATCGCTGGCTTGTGTTGCTGCCAATAAATTATCGGAACCGGGGTAGCCGAAAGTAGGCACCAAACATTGATTGTAAGCTGTTCCACCGTTTCTAAAACTTTGTGCTTCGCGGGCTTTGCCTACTAAAAATACGTAATGAAGTTTATTGGTAATGTCGGTGCTGGTGTTCAAATAGCGTATAAAGTTGCGAATAGCTAAAGGCGATTTGCGAATGCCGTAACCAAACTGGTCGTAAAGCAAATCTACATCGGCAATACGCGCACCAGCAAATTTTGTATCTCGGTATTTGCGGTATTCTTCAACCCAGTTAATGTTATTGGCGTCTAAAGTTAATAGGGCACTATTAGTAATAATATAATACTCTGCCTGATTATTAAAGTTGGTATAGTCAGTAAAATTTAGAGGAGATAATCCACCAACAAACGTGAAAGTGCCTGGTACATCTGCCCTTAAATAAAGCGAACGCTTTTGTGCCGATGGCAAAAGGTTAAACTTAAGCGGATAAGTGCCTACCGGTTGCACAGAGCGGTAAATTTGCCCGTTGGTTATATCATACAACACCGGTTGCGAGCCACCATCTTGAAAGCCTGTAATTTCAAGTAGTTTGTTACTTGCAGACGCCTCGATTTCAAAATAAAGTTGGCTTAAACCACTAAAATTAAACGTGCGCGGATATTCAATAGAAAGTTCGCCTACCACATTTTTCTGTTGGCTAACACCATTGCCGTTATCTACATATTGAACCGATGTGTTTCCGTTATTTAATTGCGATACCGGAATATTTACCTGCGCATGGTTTAATTGAAAACCCGTGGCACTTTGCGCATACGATTGAACGTTGTTGATGATAATTTTTACATCATGAAATTCATAAGCCGAGTTGTTGGCATAGGTAGTTCTGAAAATAGCATCCGGTCCTTGAGTGTAAATAGATGGGGTTAGCACGGTAAAAATATAACCAAAGTAACTATTGTCCGTATAGCCTTCGCCTACATCGTAAATAGATTTATAAAGCTCGGTTTGCCCTTGCGAAACATACTTGCCTGCATAATACATTCCGTTAGGGTAATTAACCTGCGACTTATACATAAAATACGGCTCGGCTGTTAATGGCACATTGATGTTGTTGGCGGTAACATTATAACGAGGGTTAGCAGGAATGCCAGTATTAGTAGTAAGGTAATAAACTGAAGTATTAGTAAACAAACTGTAAGTAGGATTTATCTGATCCGCAGGTGAATTATAAAGTTGCGCATCTATTTCGCCTCGGTTTTGCTTGCCGTAAAATTCAATGTAATCGCTATTGCCAAAATTTGAGGCGGTAGAAATATA
>CAMBIM010000086.1 GCA_945867505.1 Chitinophaga pinensis | reverse complement strand
ATATGTGGGAGTATTACCCCAACGGCATGAAAGAAAGTATTGAGCGGTATTGGAAACAGTTCCGGCTTCCTTTCATTATTACCGAAAGCGGAGTTTGCACTAATGACGATACGGTGCGCGTGCAGGCCATAAAAGATTATGTAAAGATTGTATACGATTGCATAAACGAAGGAATTGACATTCGCGGGTATTATTTTTGGAGCACCTTCGATAATTTTGAGTGGGACTTAGGTCCTACTTTCCGCTTTGGTTTATACGAAACCGATTTAATAACCAAGAACCGTAAGAAAAGACCAAGTGCCGGTGTTTTTCACCGGTTGGCTTATGAAAAAAAATTAGAAATTTAATTTCCTTAGCGGCATGAAGAAGTGGTATAGGTTGTTTATTAAAAACTGGGGCGATGCGATGAACGAGAAGTATTACGTCATCAAGTTTTTCATCAATCTGATTGCCTGTTACTCGCTGTATATTTATGTTACTCACCTGTTGGTGGCTAACCGGTTTAGAGAAGGCGTGGTGCTAAGCGACCCAATACAAAGGCTTTTTACACCCGTAGATTTATCGCTGCCCATTTTTGTGCTGACTTACTCGTGCATTGTTTTTTTTCTGCTCTATGTTATTCCTCGCCCGCGCGATTTTTATTTTGCCGCGCGCGCCTTTTTGGTAGTGTTTCTGCTCCGCTTTTCCTTCATTTATTTAGTGCCGCTATCGCCACCAAAGACCATGATAGTGCTGAACGACCCGGTGCTGGATTGGATAGTGGGCAACAACCACGAAATATTTAACGACCTTTTCTTCTCGGGCCATGTGGCAGACGTTTGCATTTTTGTTTTCTGCTGCCGGTATAAGCCGCTAAAATATTTTATGGTGTGTAGTGCCATATTAGTAGCCGTTATGCTGGTATGGCAACAGGTGCATTACACAGCCGATGTATGCGCCTCTCCGTTTTTTGCTTACGCCAGTTATGTATTGTTTGCCAAAAAGGGTTTGGCGAAGAATGTGGCTTTGGCTTAACTGTAGTTACTATATAGCCACGGCTACCTGTATTTTGTATTAGCGACTACCTTAAACAATCGGGCTGTTGGTATTGGAAGCTGCTCAACGTTTTCTGGCTTGGCGAAGGTGGCGATTTTCACCACAAAAAGTTTAAACGAAGAACAAAAGTTGAACATTGCACAAATGTCCAATCGAAGCCATTCAGCCCGCTTTTGGCAATACCTTGTTGTGTGTAGTTTATTTTAATTTTTATTCAACCATTCAATTGCCATTTCCCATAGTTTACTTCTCTTTTTACTAAAGAATTTCATGTGTCCGATATCTTTAAATCCATGTTCTTCAGGCAACAGAGAAACAACTTCAGCTTTAATGTTTGGAAAAACGCGAATCATGTCTTTCACGCTATCAGGATTGGCAATATCATCATCTTTAGAATGAACCCACATAGAATTGAAGTTCAATTCGTCATACAGGTGCTCTTTTATCCTGGTTTCTAAGTCAACTTTTACATACCCTTTTCCATTACACCACCTTCTCCATTCTCTACCCACTTTTTTGGGTAAAGGTTCGCCCATTCCAATCCATTGTGATTTTGTATGTCCGAAAATTAAATTGCTGACAGGTATATAATAGTTAAGGAATAATGAAGATCTTAGTTTGAAGGGATACTTGGAATACTTTAAACTACCCGAAGAACTTCCATAATTGAACAAAGATTTTATTTCCTTGGCATTTTCCATCAAGCCTACTAATTGTCCACCTGCACTATGTCCGATTAAGTGATAATTCTTGTTTGGGAAGACCTCCTTCAGATATTTTAATACAGCTGTCATATCCAAAACACCCCAATTAGTTAAAGAAGGGTTCCCGTTGTTTAACGAACCCTGAATGGATTGTCCAATACCTCTATTGTCAAAAGTCAATACAGCAAAACCATTTTCAGCAAGATATCTTGCAAATGCAGCATAGAACTGTCTTTTAATTCCTGTTGCGGGTGCAATCATTACAACTGACTTTATTTCTGCCGGCATAAATAGAGTTCCTCTCAGTTTAAATCCATCTCTACAATTAATAATAACGTCTGTCTCTTGCATTGTCATTCTTGAATTACACACAACGTTTCGGGGGTTTGCGTAGTGCGGGTTTGAGATGCGCTACTTGTCCACCGAAAACTAAAGTAAATAAAGAAATACAAAACTCACATTAAAGACTTCACCCCGCATTACACAAACGCCTTGTTAGCGGCTGCCTTACGTGATGTCCACCAGTGGACATCACGTAAAAATTAAAGCGGATGTTTTCATTGCTTGTCAGCCAAGCGCGAAACAAACCGAAGAAAGAGAGAACCCTGCGCGGCAATGCGCTCGCTTTTTGTTTTAAATCCCTTATCAACTAACAGAGAAAACAAAATGGGAGTGCATTTGCGTGGATGTATTTGGTCGATGTTCCCAAATTTTTTCGACAGCAATGTTGAACTTTCCTTAAGAATCTGTCTGTAATACCATTCCAATACACATCTCTTGTTCCAGGCAGAAAATAAATTATTTTCATTCCTTCATCGATAGAATCTATATGAGAAAAAATTTATTTCTGCTCATTGCCATCACGCAAACCGTCCATTTATTTTCTCAATCTCCTACTTGCAATTTGGCAGCTATTCAAACTGCTATGAGCTCCGCAGGTTATCAGGCGCTCCCGGTAACAGGGCAACCTTGCTACTTATATTTCTACAATAGCAATACCACCAGTAATTGGGGTACTGCTGAACAACAGGCACAAGCGGTGGGCGGACATTTGCTCACCATTAATAACGCCACAGAAAATGCAGCGGTGCTGGCGGCAGCACAAGCTGCAGGATTAACCGGTGGAGTTTGGATAGGTTACACCGATGCTGCTGTCGAAGGCAACTGGGCTTGGGTGGACGGAACTGTTTCTGCTTACACCAATTGGAATGGCGGTGAGCCAAGTAACTCCGGTGGCTTTCCTTGTTACACCGATGAGGATGGCGCGCTGCTTCAACTTTCGAATGGCATGTGGAATGATTTGGCAACCAACAATGGATGCCCGGGGGCAACTGCGTTTGCCAGTATCATCAAAATTAATTTGTGTCCGCAAATAACGGCTAATGGAGCAACGGGTTGTTCTGGTCAACCTACTACAGTTAATTCGGTTGGAAGTTTCGGCTCTACTCCTTATACGTATGCATGGTTTCTTCCTCCATCGCTTGTTCCTATTGACAATGACAGTTCGCTGACAGTTACTATTGCCGCACCAACGGTTTATGTGGCAGGTATGCAAGATGTTTACGGGTGCAGCGATACTGCTATGGCTTTAATAAATGTAACCGCTTGTGTTTCACCACCCGGTTGCGACATTGCGGCCATTGACGCTGCCATGAGTGCAGGTGGATACAATTATTTGAATGTTCAGAATCAGCCTTGCAGCAGATATTTTTTCAATAACTCGCCAACATCTAATTGGGCTACTGCCGAGCAGCAGGCGAATGCGGTTGGCGGACATTTAGTTTCTATCAATGATGCGGCTGAGAATGCGGCATTATTAACTGCTGCACAGACACAAGGTTTTACAGGAGCCATTTGGATTGGATTTACCGATGCGGCTAACGAAGGTACTTTTGTTTGGAGTAATGGTTCAGCAAATACTTATTCTAATTGGAATTCGGGTGAGCCCAGCAACTCCGGTGGTTTCCCTTGTAATACCGATGAGGATGGAACTATTCTTCAACTTTCAAATGGTATGTGGAATGATTTGGCTTTGAATAACGTCTGTCCGGGAGCGTCACAGTTTCGTTCTGTAATTGAAATTGATTTATGTCCGGTGGTAAGTACTACCGGTCCAACCGTTGCGGTGTGTCAGGGGTACTCGGCTTATCTCACTGCAACGGCAGTTTTGGGTTCTACTCCTTATACTTATCAGTGGAGCGATTTAGCCACCAGCACAAATGTTGCAACTGGTGCAAGTGTAAATGTTACTCCTGTAGGGAATACATCGTATCAAGTACAAGCTACCGATGCCTACGGATGTTATGCGTTCGATACAGTTGCGGTAACCACACAAGTCTGCACACAGATTTCTACCTGCAATATTCCTTCTATTGATGCAGCAATGGCGGGTGCCGGGTTTCAATTTTTAAATGTTCCGAATTATCCATGCTCGCGGTATTATTACAATCCCAATCAAACTAATAATTGGAATACTGCGCAAGGGCAGGCAACTGCTGTAGGCGCAACTATGCTAACGGTGGCAGACCTTGCAGAAAACAATGCTGTGTGGAACGCAGCGGTAGGCGCGGGTATAACGGGCGGTTTGTGGATAGGATATACTGATCAGGTTACCGAAGGAACCTGGCTTTGGCAAGATGGAAGCACCGGCACTTTTACCAATTGGAATTCGGGTGAGCCGAATAACTCTTCGTGTTTTGGTTCGAGCAATGGAGAAGACGCTGCAATTATACAAATGAGTAATGGAAGGTGGAATGATGTGTACACCGGTCCACAGGGGGTATGTTTGGCTCCTGCTGCGTATGCTTCTTTAGTAAAGGTAAATCTATGTCCGGCAGCTTCAGCACTGGCTAATCCGGTAACGGTTTGTGCAGGAGTTTCATCATCGCTTTCCGCTACTACACTTCTGGGTTCACCGGCTTATACTTATGCATGGAATGATTTGAATACAGCAACAAGTGCCGGAACCGGAAGCCCTGTTTCTGTTACTCCCCTTGCCACTACTCCGTATGAAGTTATTTCAACCGACCGTTACGGATGTCAGGCAAGAGATACGGCATTAGTTACGGTTTCGGGTTCCACTTCACAAACATTTACGCTAACGCCAAATCCGGTTTGTTTGGGTGCACCGGTTACAGTAACTTATACCGGTCCTTCATCTCTAACTGCCACTTACACCTGGAATTTTAATGGAGGCAACATCATTAGCGGAAGCGGACAGGGACCTTATCAAATTACTTTTTCGACTGCGGGAAATAAAACTGTAACGTTAGATGTAAACGATAACGGATGTATTTCTCCACAGACGTCACAAACAATTACTGTAAATCCGTCACCGCTTGCAAATGCAGGGCCCGATACCTCTGTGTGCTCCGGTTCAATTGTAAATCTCGGAATAGCGCCTGTTGTCGGTGTAACTTACATTTGGGTTCCTGCAAATAATTTAAGTGCAAGTAATATTTCGAATCCGCAATTCAGCGCGTTTAATACCAGCGGGACACCTGTAGTTTATAGTTTTGTGATGGGCGCTCAGTCTGCCGGATGCGGTGCCATTGACAGTATAAGCATAACTGTAACTCCTTCATCTACTGCTAGTATTACGCCCGCAGCTGATTCTGTATGCGCTGGAAATTCAACTACGCTTACAGCAAGCGGAGGCACCACTTTTATTTGGAGTAGCGGAGGAAGTTCAGCATCAGAAACAGTGAGTCCTACTATCAGCACAACGTACACCGTAACCGTTTCTGTTGGGGGAAGTTGCACAGCAACTGCATCGGCAACGGTGGATGTCCGTCCGTCACCTACCGCAGCCATTAATCCAAATCCGGTTTCGGTTTGCGGAGGAAATGCCGCAACGATTACGGCTAGTGGAGGAACAAATTATTTGTGGAGTACCGGTGCTGCCACCGATTCAATTTCAGTTACCCCCGCTGTACCTACAACATACAGCGTAACCGCTACTGATGCAAATTTATGTACTGCAAGTGCCAGCGTTAACGCGAGTGTTTTTCCGGCTATAGTTGTTTCGGTGAATCCATCTTCAACTACTGTTTGCACCGGTGGCATTGTTTCAATCACCGCAAGCGGTGGTATCACTTATTTATGGAGCAGCGCAGCAAACACAGCCACTATAAATGTTTCTCCCACTGCAAATACCACTTATGATGTTACCATTACCGATGCTAATTTATGTACGGCTACTGCCAGTGCTTCGGTAACTGTCAACCCTCCGTTGGCTACAACTATCAGCGCCACTACTGCTTTGAGTTTTTGTGCCGGTGGAAGTGTTACCCTGAATGCAGATTCTCTTTTTTCGAATTATTTGTGGAGCGATAATTCCAATTCCAATTCTGTTTCTGTTTCTCAAACTGCAACTTACACGCTGAGCGGAACCGATGCCAATGGTTGTTTGCATATCAGCAATTCAATTTCGGTAACATCCAATCCGAATCCGGTTTTGCAATTGGTTTCTTCGAATGATGAATCGTGTTTTGGATTTGGTGATGGTAGTATTACTGTTTCTGTCAATAGTGGAAATCCGGCATATAATTTTGCATGGAACACCAATCCGGTTCAGAGCGGAGCAACGGTTTCTAATCTTTCTGCGGGAAGTTTTATCGTTACCGTTACCGATGCCAATACCTGCACCGCTTCAGCTTCTTACTCTATTAATTCTCCCCTTCCCTTTGTTCTTTCTGTGGATGCTCAGGATATATCCTGCTTTGGTTTGAATGATGGTATTATGACTGTTACGGCAAACGGAGGAAATTCTCCTTACAATTTTAATTGGAGCACCGGTGCAACTACTGCAACTGTTCAAAATCTGGTTGCCGGAACTTATGGTGTAACTGTTAGCGATGCGAATAACTGTACAGCAGATTCAACGGTGGTAATTACGGAGCCCGCTCCAATTACAGTTCAGGTTGTTGCAGGCGATACGGTCAATTTGGGAGACGAGTTGCAGATTCAAACGCAGGTACAGCCTGCCGGTAGTATTTATACTTACTTGTGGTCGCCTGCCGCTTTTTTAAGTTGCAGCGATTGCGCCAATCCTGTTTTTTCTGCTATTAACACCACCCAATATCAGGTACTGGTTACTAACGAAAACGGATGTTTTGTTCAAACTGAAATCACCATACATGTATTGAGCGACAAAACGGTTTTTATACCGAATGTGTTTACTCCTACCGGTGACGGTAATAACGATACCTGGAGTATTTTCGCAAACACTTCCAGCTATTTCAATGTAAAAGTGTTTAACCGTTGGGGTGAAAAAGTTTATGATTCCTATAACAGCACTCAAGGCTGGGATGGAAAATATCAAGGGAAAGATGCTTATCCAGGGATTTACGTTTATACAGTAAACTTAACTTTTCTTGATGGCGAAAACAGAAGGTATACAGGAACAGTTACATTGCTGAAGTAAGCATGGACACGTGAAAGTTTTGAGGTTAATTAGGTTTAAACGAGCACATTCTGATTTATAACTAAAGACATTGGGTGACAGGCGGGCTGTTTGTGCGTCAGCGCAAAATAAAAGGGATGATTGCTGCAGGACACAATTGAGTTTTAAAGGACACAGCGAACCGCAATCGGTTTCAAGTTTAAAAAATAGACGAGCATCATCTCTTTTATTTTACTCATGCTATAATATTTTTCAAAGGGAATCGTGAATGCTAAAGCATTTGCTGAAGCATAGCCAATGGGCTTCGCCCGTGTTTTTGTATTTTGTCTTTAAGCGACTACCCTACACAACCTTGTCAAAAATTTGCGAAAAAGGTTGCCGCTAACTAATATATATACGCAAGTATAAACATAAACATTTGATTATTAAAGCCAATTTCCGCGCAGTACGTACTGCGCATGTTTGTGCAGTACAAAATGCGCGGGTGTTATTATTCATCTAGTGGGCTTTTTATTTTACCAATCTCGCGTTTACTAACGTGTGTATAAATGCTGGTGGTTTTAACATCCTTATGGCCTAGCAGGTCGCCAATGTATTTAATGTCTATACCACTTTCGTGCAGGTGGGTGGCAAAGCTATGGCGCAAACTATGGATGCCTACCTTCTGTTTTATCCCCGCTTTTTGTTTGGCTGCGGTAAATACTTCCTGTATGGTGCGGGTGCTTATGGCTGCGCCATATTGCCCTTCAAATAAATATTCTTTAGGTTTATATTCTTCAAAATATAGTCGCAATTGGTCTAACAACTTCTGACTTAACATCACATAGCGGTCTTTTTTTCCTTTGCTTTGTTCAATGCGTATAGTCATTCGTTTACTATCTATATGTATTACTTTTAATGCCGCAACCTCACTTACCCGCAACCCTGCGGCATAGGCGCACATGAGCATGGTTTTGTGTTTGGTGTTATCCGGTGCGTTCAGCAGTTTTATTACCTGTTGTTTATCAATAACTTTAGGCAACGTGTGGCGTTTGCGCGGGCGCGGCAAATCAAAATGTAGCCGTGGTTTATGGCTTACTTTTTCGTAATAAAACTTGAGCACACTTACCGCCATGTTTAGTCGGCTTTCACTATATTCTCTTTTTTCTATCAGGTAAAGTAAATAGGCACTTAGCTTTTCGGTGGTCAATAAATCAATATCTATTCTGCCACTGGCTATTTTTAAAAAAACCATAAACTCGTTGCGGTAAGCCCGCAATGTGTTTTCGCTATACTTTTTTATCCGCAACAGGTTTTCAAAACGTAACAAATGTTGTTGCTCTGTTTCGGTTAATCTGATAATATCTTCTTTTTCCGTAGCTATATGCTGTGCAGTAATATTGCGCACCGGTAGTTTAAACTGCGCACGGTAAACATCATTGTCAGGCACATGCCAAACCTTTAGCGTGTGGCTCCATTTTACACCGGTTAGTTGGCGCACGCGCTCATTGGCATCTTTGCTGTATTCAAAGTGCAGGGCAATGCGCGCCTGCTTATTATGTGTAATGGGTTCGGCTTTCCATTTCATGTGTTAAATGTAAAGCCTTGTTTTAATTAGGCAAGCCCCTTTGTGGGTAATGCATCTGCGCAAAAAGATAAAGTTACTGTAAGCTAAAGTTACATAACAACGCCAAAAAGTAAGGTAACCATGTGGCAAAGTAACGTTGCTTTTAGAAATAGTAAGGTTACAAAATAAAAAAGTAAGGTAATCCTACGGCAAAGTAATGTTGCTTTTAGAAAGGGTAAGGTTACCTTATGGCAAAGTAATGTTGCGTTGCAAAAAAAGCATCTTACTTTTTTTTAAAATAAGGTTACATAAAAGCAAAGTAACGTAACCGCATAAAAAGGTGTGTTGCTTTTTTGGTAAAATTACTACACTGTTTGGCAAAACTTGAGTGCTGCTTAAATTTTAAGACCCTATTTATCAGCATCTTAATAGGGTAGCGGCAGAAATAGCGAAACAAGTTACGTCTTGTATTCGTTTATGCAAAAACATAGCCCGGGGCAATTTAAAGCAAAAGTGCACGTGCGTAAAAAGCCCGTCTGTGTCTATCTTTTTTTATAAAACTTAAAATTTAAAACAATGAAAAATATGTTCATTTTATTTTTGGTAAAGCTTGGCTTTGGCAGGCTAACCGTAGAACAAAAGCTGATTAAGGCTTATTTTATAATCGAAAAACTTACGGGCAACCCGGACTTTCCGGTAACAGACCCTACGCTATTAGTGGTGGAAGCAGCCGCTGGCGAATTGGGCGATGCAATTACAGCAGCCGAAGCGGGCAGCCATCAGGATGTAGCTATTAAGAACCAAAAGGAAGCGGTGCTTGATACGCTAATGGCAAAGCTGCAAAGCGATATTAATACCAAGGCTAACGGTAGCGTGGCTAAAATATTGGGTGCCGGTTTTGAGGTAAGAAAAACGCCTACTCCTGCCAGCCTTTTAGGCCCTGTAGAAAATTTGACTATTAAGCTGGGTGCTAACCCCGGTGAGATAATACTGAAATGGAAACGCATTAAAGGAGCTATGCTGTATGTGGTGGTTGGCTATATAGATAATACTTTACCGGCAGTCGATAAGACCTTAACAGAAACAACTAAATCGAAAGTTACCATTGCTAACCTGCAAAGCGGTATGGTTTACCATTTTCGTATTATGGTAATCAATTCTGCCGGTGTGGGCCCAAAAAGCGAAACTATCAGCATTAAGGTTTATTAAAAGACGTCATTGCGACCCGATAGCTATCGGGTCTGCGAAGCAATCTCCTCATTACAAGTGGGGGATTGCTTCGGTCGCAGAGCCTCCCTCGCAATGACGCACAGAAATTATAAAAGGCGTGTCGGCTTAGCCGATACGCCTTTTTTGTTTATGAACCCTCAAAGATGACTCTCTTACACCGAAATAGAACCCTTTCTAAAGTCCGTTTTGCCGATAATAGCGTTGATGATATAAGGCGTGCCTTTGCGCGAAACGGCTTTGGCTTCAATTACTGATGCTCTAAACTCGTTCAGGTTATCTACCTTCACACCCTCGGCACCAAAGGCTTTACCAATATCCTGATAATTGCTAAAGGCAAGATTCATGGCGCAATCGCTTTTTAGGAAATCTACCTGGTCGCGCGCAATCTGGCTCCAGCAGGCATCGTTGCCTATTACCGAAATTACAGGAAGGTTATGGCGCACAAACGTATCGTATTCCATCAGGCTATAACCCGCGCTGCCATCGCCATAAATAATCCAAACATCTTTTTCGGGGAACACGAGTTTAGCCCCCAAAGCAAAACCCGCGCCTACACCCAGCGTTCCAAATACACCGGGGTCCAACCAACTCAACGGCTTGCGCGGTCGAAGCGTGTAAGCCGAAGTAGCTACAAAATCTCCACCGTCAGCAATTAAAATTGTGTTGTCGTCCAGCTCCGGTTCCAGTTCGCGGAAAAGCTTGATGGGGTTAATGCCTTTATCTACCGGTGCACCTGCCTGTTCATCTATGTTGGCATCGCGCTTGGCATCGCGGGCTCTTAAAGATTCAATCCAACTGCTGTAATTGCCCTGGAACTTTTGCGAGAGAGCAATCAGAAAATCCTGCGGGTCGGCAAGCACGCCAACCG
>CAMBIM010000085.1 GCA_945867505.1 Chitinophaga pinensis | reverse complement strand
AAGGAGGTCTCCTTTTTCAATTTCCAGGTCTCCTTTTGCAAAAAGGAGGCTAAGGTTGGTTTTTCTTCCCCCTCAGAGTCTTCCGGCTATGCGGAGACCTAAAGCAGGAAGAAATTGTTTAATTTGCTGGCAATGGAAACCAAAGGCTCTAAGTTTTATATTCTGTTGTTTTCCATCGTACTGCCGCTTATTTATCTGCTGCCGGTTATCACCTCACCCCTGTCTTCCGATGATCTGCACAATTTCGAATTGCGGGTAAGCGCTAAAGAAAATAAGAACCAGAGCATCCCGGAACTGGCTAATGGAGCCATTTGTTATTACCGGGAATGTGGCAGGTATACCCCCTTTGCCGAATATTCTAAAGAATTTGCCTTCAAATACTTTCCGGGCCTTTTAGCTTACAAGCTATACCTGTATTTCCTCAATCTGCTGGCGGTGGCTGCGTTTGCGTTTTTGCTTTACAGTATAGGTCAGCGGAAACTCATACCGTTTTTCATGGTTATGTATGGCACCGTAGTTCAATTCAGACTTCAGTTTCACGACCCGTTCACCAGTCTGCACGGCATGTATCTGTGGTTGGCTGTTTTTATGTTTTTGAGCGCTGCCTTCTACGGTTTGTTTATGCAAAAGCGGAATTATTTTCTGTTGCTGCTCTCATTGCTTTTTTCGGGCCTGTCTTTCTTAACCTCCGAGGTTGGCTTGGTACTTCTTCCTGTGTTATTTATCTGCTCTTTCTTTACCAAGGCTTCAAAAAAATATATATCCCTCACGGCTGTTCCATTTATCTTATGCTCCATGGCTTATGTGCTGTATGTATTGCACCTACGCAGTTCCGTAACACAAATTTATGAAGGTGTTCAAACTAATCTTAATCCATCGGCCATGCTGGATGTATTGGCAAAACAACTTTTCTCCGCGTTGCCTCTTTCTAACTTATACGGGCTGGTATCCATTCCGGCAATTATAGCCGCGCAGCTTAAATCAATACAAAACATAGTGGCAGTTTTGTTCATCTTCCTCCTCTCCGCAGGCATTATTGCATGGCAAATAAAAAACAGGAAAGAAGGCGGATTCAAATTGTCCTTCGCTTTAATCAGTTTGGCGTTTGCGCTGGCCATATTACCTGCCTGTTTAATTATGCAGTCGGTAAAGTATCAGCAAACGATGCACTATGGCTTTGGTTACCTGCCGGTTTTTATTCAGAATTTCGGAACGGCAACGCTGCTGGCCTGCTTAGCTGCCTTTATAGTTTCGCATATCAGAAATAAAATTTTCCCCGCAATCCTGGTGCTGGCAGTATGCGTGGCCTCTGCTTCTTCTTTTCTGTTTAATAAAGCAATTTCAAAAACAAGAGCCTACGATCAAAGTCTTCCGCTGCAGGCGCAATGGGCAAGTGTAGAGAAAGGCATCTTATCTCGGTGCGAAAGCGGAAGTACCATAATCCTGATACACGATTATATCTACAAAGCTCCTTTCATTTATCATGATATTTTTATGAACTTAACCGGTAAAGATTTTAAGGTTTATGATATAGAAGATTGGGTGCCGGAACAGGCAGATTCAATAAACTCAAACTGCTATGTTTTTGATTGCGAGAAAGGCGATACTATTTATACCCGCTTATACTCTGCAGATTGCTATAGCGCAAACCGTTTGAATATTTTACATACGGACACCTTTCAGCATAACGTCAGATTAACTGAAGTTGAAATGCCTTTACTGGTTCGGCATTAGATTTAATTCCCCACCAGAGTCTTAGGTTCTCACAGATTCTCCGACTTTTATGTCTCTACAGGCCTCCCCTCGGAAACCTGTTGTGAAATTAGGTATTATATTGGCATACAAATTCCAGATAAAACCTCTTAGATGCGCACAAACGAAAATAGAAGGACCGCCATATCTAATTTAGAAACACTGGCTACGTTAATGGATTCGCAATTCAGAATTCTGGGAACAAACATCCGGTTTGGCTTAGATGCTCTGCTGGGTCTTATTCCCGGTGCAGGCGATTTTGGAACCTTCTTAATTTCGGGTTATATGGTTTTGCTATTAGCACAAAACGGGGCAAGCGGCTTTGTGCTTTCAAGGATGGTGCTAAATATTTTCATAGACGCCCTGTTCGGTTCTATACCTGTGTTAGGTGACATTTTTGATATAGCCTTTAAAGCCAACCAGCGAAATGTATCGCTCCTGCGCGAGCATTACATAGAAGGTCGCCATGGCGGCAGTGCCTGGAAACTGATACTTCCTCTTATGCTCATTCTCCTGCTATTTATTGCCCTACTGGCCTGGTTAAGCTATAAAATTATAGTGTGGCTGGTTATGTCGCTACAAAATCTCCACCTTGGCTGGCTGTAGCGATACCATGTTAAACACACCAGTGGTAGTTAGTTGCTAAACGAGGCGGTTTAATAATAAACCACGCCATCCCATGCCGCGCGTTGCTTGGCATCGGGGTCTTTTACCAGTTTACTTTCTTTACTGAAAATCATGGTAGCGCGTTCGTCTACCGTATAAGGTTTCCAGGTTTCTTCGCCTTTGCCGTTAGGGTTGCCGTAACGCGCAAAGTTCAGCCAGGCGGTTTGCATCTGGTCGGTTAATCGGTTCGCCAACTTTTTAGTAGCAATCAATTTCAATAACCCGCCCAGTTTGCCCTCGTGGTTGCCAAAAACAAAAGGAATTTCAAGCCCGTGGAAAGAACCCAGACCCGAAATGTTTAGCGCAAACGATGACCATTCGAACCTATACATGTAAACAGGGGCATACAAGCTGCGGCACTCGGCCAGGCGAATAGAGGGCACCCGAAAAACAGCATCGGTTAAAATATCTAACACAGCGCTTTTACGCGGATATTTGCTGTAAGCTGTTGTCACCTTGGTCTTGCTTTCTTGAGTAGTTACCGCATCAAAATACTTTTCTAAATCTTTTGCATTGTTCGGAGCAATCTTTAGGCGTTTACTGGCAAACATACTAGACTCGTTGCGGTTGCATCCAATCAATACCGGTACAATGCCACCTACTTCGGGTTTCATACATTTAAAAATATCGTGAGTTAGCAGTTCTCCATCAATGGTTGGCGAAAACACCTTGTCGTTCATGTTAGCAATCATGTATTTCTCCAACTCCTTAGTGGCAGCGAGTAAAGTATCGGTTGGCAAATGCTTTAATACCTGCAAATTGTTCGGGCTAACTTTTAGTATTCTTAAAAATATATTGGTTATAGAATCAGCAATTGTTGTTGACCAAGGTAAAGCCGGTGGACCACTTTGAGCTATGGCTCTTTCAAATAAACCGTTAGCCGAATGTGTAGCTAATAATGTTTGCACGCTTGTGCCGCCTGCCGACTCTCCAAAAATGGTTACCAAATCGGGGTCGCCACCAAACGCAGCAATGTTTTGTTTTACCCATTCTAGCGCAGCTATCTGGTCGCGTATACCCAAGTTGCTTTCAAAGTCTTTATTGTTATTAAAATATAAAAAGCCTAAAGGGCCTAACCGGTAGTTAATGGTTACAATAACTACATCTCCTTTTTTAGCAAGATTAGCACCATAATACAAATCGGAAGAACCGGAGCCTATAACAAATCCTCCACCGTGAATCCAAACCATAACCGGTCGTTTTTTAGCATCTGCAGCCGGTGACCAAATATTGAGTGCTAAGCAATCTTCGCTTTGCGGGCCTTTGGTGCCCAGGTTGCTTTCCTGCTGCGGAGCTACCGGGCTAAAAGCCACCGCGTCTTTCACACCGATCCAGCTTTCAACCGGTTGCGGTGCACGAAAGCGCAAATCGCCAAGCGGTGCCTTGGCGTATTTAATACCGCGCCAAACGCAAACATCTCGCTCATATGTGCCGCGCACTTTGCCTTGTTTGGTTTGAACAATATTTTCGCTGATGTTATCGTTAGCGGCAACAGCTGTTTGGGTGTAAAAAGAGGAGAGGAGTAGCAACGAAATTGCCCATGTGTAAACGCGAGTGATCATAATCATCTTTAATTGAGGAGCGCGAAGATATTTGTTTTGAAAGATGATGTGACGTTTGCGTTAAGAAAAAATTGCCTTGAAAGCTATTTTTCTTACTTGCCTTTAAAATCGGGCACCCGCTTCTCTACAAAAGCTGCCATACCTTCCTTTTGGTCGGCACTGGCAAAGGTAAGGTAGAAGTTCTTGCGTTCAAAAATCAACCCCTCATCCAGTGTAGAATTAAAGGCGTTGTTCACGGCCTCTTTAGCCAGCTTAACGGCTACCGGGCTTTGTGCGGCAATTAAGCGCGCAAGCTTTAAGGTTTCATCCAGCAATAATTCAACGGGAACAATCTTATTGATTAAGCCACCGGCTAAGGCTTCCTCGGCACTTATAAACTTACCGGTAAGCACTAATTCCATAGCCTGCACCTTGCCCATAGCGCGGGTTAGGCGTTGGGTGCCACCGGCACCGGGCATGGTTCCAATCTTTATTTCCGGCTGCCCGAATTTAGCCGTATCGCTGGCTACAATCATATCGCAGGTCATGGCTAACTCGCAGCCACCGCCTAAAGCAAAACCGCTGACAGCGGCTATGATGGGCTTTTTGGTTTTCTTAATTCCATCCCAGGTGCTGAACTGGTCGATGTTCAGCATATCAATAGCGGTAGCGCTGGCCATTTGTTTAATATCGGCACCGGCTGCAAATACCTTTTGCCCTCCGGTAAGAATGATTACGCGCACATTATCGTCTTCATCCAGTTCGCGCAGCGTATCGCGTATCTCTAACATCAATTCGCGGTTGAGCGCGTTTAATTCTTTAGGTCTGTTTAGTTCTATAACGGCAATAAACTTTTCGTGCTGCGGGTTTACTTTAATGAATTGCATGGTTCTATTTGAATTTGAAATTTCAGTAACTGGGTTGTTTTAATTCGCTTGTTCTTCAAACAGCTTCTTCAACTCTTTAGTATCGTGCATTTTTAATCTTCCTGCTAATACCAAACGCAGTTCTCTGCGGGCAAGTGCCGAGTTGAACATTTTGTTTTCTGCTTCGGTTTCGGGCACAATAGGAATAGACTTTTTGGGCTTGCCGTTGCTGTCCAAAGCTACAAAGGTGTAATACGCCTCGTTGCATTTATAGCGGGTTTGTGAGGGAAGGTTCTCGGCCCATACTTCAATATGCGTTTCCATACTGGTGTTAAACACACGGGTAACTTTGGCAGTAATGGTTACTACATCGCCCAGCTTAATCGGGTTTTCGAATGATACATTATCTACCGATGCGGTTACCACCACTGCGTTGGAATGTTTGCCGGCTGCTATGGCAGAGGCTATATCCATCCAGTGTAATATTTTTCCTCCGCGTAAATTGCCGAGGGCGTTAGTGTCGTTAGGCAACACTATTTCGGTCATAATAATGGTTGATTCCTTTGGTGTTTTGCTGTTCATTTTTTTTATGTTGATATAGTAAATTATTAAGTTCTTATTTTTTGTAATTGTCTTTACCCTTGCCGTAATGGTATTCATATAGAGAAACTGCTTTGCGAAGTTTATCAATAGTAAGAGTCACTTTCATGTTTTCTATTGCCTCTTCATCGGTTTTAGAAGAAAAAGGCATGCTGGTTCCTTTCAGCCTTTCCATGGCAATACCGTGGTCGTATAAGTATTTAATAATCTTCATGGCACGCATCATTTCGGGGCGCAGCGAACCGGTTTTAAATAAATCTTTCCTTATTTTTTCAAACGTTGGGATAGAATCAATGAAGAGGCGGATACTATCGTCTTTTGTTTTTCCGAATTCGCCCTCATCGGAGCAACCGTTTACCTGTAAAACTAAATCAGGATTAATAGTAAGCCATTGCAGTAATCTACTCTGCATATTCAAATTATCAGCACCTTCTAAATCGGTAATATTTTGTTTGTAACGGAAAATATAATCGTTGACAGATGGATCTAAATCGGGCAGCAAGGAATCAACTTTTAATTCTGCACGGTCTGTTTCGTTAATCAGCAAACCGGTTACGTGCGGTGTTTGGTTAATATATTCTATAATGAACTTGCGCATTCTGCGGTCTTCAACGGCAAATACACTGTCCTTTAATTGAGCAAAATAGGTTTCATCGTCATACACCCAATACTTGGTTATCCATTTTAGATAATCTTTCGATGCTTTAATATTGCTGTATTCCTTTTGAAAGTTGAGCATACCCACTTTTATCATGCTTTCATTAAGTATGGTTTTATCTAACCGCTGTAGTTCTGTTACCACAAAATTGTAGGTTTCAAAAAGTTTTTGTTTGTCAGGTACAATCGTTACTCTGAGTACACCACTAAAGTTGCTGGCATCAAATTCGGCAGTTAGTTTTTTACAGCCGAGTTTTCGGGCTTTTACCTGAATAAAATTATTAGGGTCGTTAAACATAGCACTTAGTAAAAACGCATAGTAACTCGATTTTGCATTAGAGCGAGTGCCTGGAAACTGCCAGCAAATTTCAAACTGCGGTTGCTCAATAGGCGCGTTGACCACAAACTGCGTGGTGTAAAGCATGGCTTTAAAATCAATTACCTTGGCTATTAACTCGCGGTCAAACTCGCCTTTTCGTACTTCCTTAAAAATACTTTCCGCCTTGCTTTGAAACTGGCTTGGTTCCAAATTCCCCATGGCATTTAACAGGGTATTGTTGGGCACATAATACTTTTCATAAAAGGCTAGCACGTGTTCTAAATCAATAAACGGATAAGTGCCTGATGTATCACCAATCAATAGCTGCTTCTTAGCATCTTTGCGGTAAAGCCGCTCAATCATTTTGGTTTGAAACTGGGTTTTGTAATCCTCATTGCCTTCCGCTATTTCTTTGCGAACTGCTTCAATTTTATTTTTCAATTCTGTTTCAGAAATACGTGAGGCAAAAACAGAGTCGTGTAATAGCTGCAGACAAGTCGTGTAGTTAGCAGGCGAAGTAGTAAGTTGGAAAGCACTTAATTCGGTAGTGGTGTAAGCCACCAAAGAAGTATTTTGAAAAGAAATGCCGCTTTTGTTTTTGCGCAGATAGCTGGCAATTTTATCCGAAAGAATGTTTTGCAAAATGTAAGAAATACCACTTACCGAATCGTTCTCATACACAGTTCCTACTTTTACATAAGTAGTAATTTGCACATTGCCTGCTTGCGGCTGTGCTTGAATGAGCATATTAAATCCGTTGTTTTGCTTGGAGAGGTATATAGAGTTGTCAAGCGTTTTTACATTTTGTAGTGTCTGTGCTGCACCGGTTAAAAAGAATAGCACGAAGCATAAGAGAGAGAAAGACTTTGTAAAATGTGTCATACCGCAAAGTTTGTAAATACAATTCTTTCTTTCAAATTTGTTGAAACTTAAATCTGTATTTATGAAGCGTTTTGTTCTACTCATGAGTGTTGCTTTTATATTGTCTATCGGTTTCTCATCGTGCAAGAAATGTTATTCCTGCGATTTTGGTAACAATGATGTACGCGAATTTTGTTCAAAAGATTTTCCGGACGGCACCGAAGGTTTGCAAATGACCGTTGATGCTTACGAGGAACAAGGTTATACCTGCACAGTTAAGTAATATTGGCGGGAAAAAAAACTAAAGCCGTTCTTCTTTTTAAGAAGTGGAACGGCTTTGGTTTTTATACAGTTCTGTTGCTTGTTTTACACGTTAAATAGAAAGTGCATAATGTCGCCATCCTGCACAACATATTCCTTACCTTCGCTACGTAACTTACCGGCATCGCGGCAAGCCGCCTCGCTCTTGTATTGAATGAAATCGTTGTAACTCATCACCTGCGCGCGAATAAATCCTTTTTCGAAATCGGTATGAATAACACCGGCAGCTTGAGGACCTTTATCACCTTTGTGGATGGTCCAGGCGCGAACTTCTTTTACGCCTGCGGTAAAATAAGTTTGAAGACTTAAAAGGTGATAAGCTGCGCGAATCAAACGGTTCAATCCGCTTTCCTGCAAACCCAAATCGGCCAGAAAAGAGTCACGGTCGGCAGGGTCGTCTAATACTGCAATTTCAGATTCAATAGCGGCAGAAATAATAACCACCTCTGCATTTTCGCCTTCAACAGATTTTCGAACTTCTTCTACATATTTGTTTCCGCTAATTACACTTGCCTCATCTACGTTGCAGCAATAAATAACCGGTTTGCCGGTGAGCAATTGCAAATCTTCTACATATTTCTTGTCTTCGGCAGTCATAGGCAAAGTACGCGCACTTTGTCCGCTTTCTAAATGCGTTTTGTAAGCAATTAAAACATCGGCACATCGCTGTGCATCTTTATCGCCTGTTTTGGCAGCGCGTCTTTGTTTCTCCAGTTTCTTATCAATACTTTCTAAATCTTTTAACTGCAATTCTGTATCGATAATTTCTTTATCGCTAACGGGGTTAATCTTTCCATCTACGTGAATAATATTGTCGTTATCAAAACAACGCACTACGTGAATAATAGCATCTACCGTTCTGATGTTTCCTAAAAACTGATTACCCAAACCTTCGCCTTTGCTGGCACCTTTAACCAAACCGGCAATGTCTACAAACTCAATAACTGTAGGAACTACTTTCTCCGGCTTCACCAAACCTTCCAATACATTCAGTCGCGGGTCTGGTACAGTTACTACGCCCACATTCGGGTCGATAGTGCAAAATGGGAAATTTGCCGCTTGTGCCTTGGCAGAAGACAGCGCATTAAATAAAGTTGATTTGCCTACGTTCGGAAGACCGACAATACCGCATTGGAGACCCATGGTTTATTTTTTTTGAGAGCGCGAATATATAAAAGAGCGGCAGTAAGCAGTGGCAGTAGACAGGTGTTAGATACCAAGAGCCTTTTTCAACCGTTCTAAATCTGTAGCAAGAAGAAAAGCTAGTAAAAGAAACGGAGCAGCGATAACCCGGTAGTGAACAATAGCTCCCATTACCGGAACTGTTATTCCTATAATCATATAATTAGCTAAGGCGAAGAACAGAAAGGTTAAACACAACAACAACTTTTCGTCTTTCGGTAATTTAAAATAACGAAGCGGAAGAAGGACCGCGAGCAGAAAGAATAAATTTTCCACCGCAAATACTTTTTGAAATACTTTTCCGCCATCCCACACAAAAGGGCGAAGCACGGAGTTGATAAATGCTTCGGGTAAAAGTTTGATTAGGTTGGGGATAGTTGGTTCAAGAATATTCGCATCAAAAGAGCTGCCTGCGCTTTCAGTTATGGCAAGTTCAATAAACTCGTTTCGTTTTTCAATCAATATGTAACACGCATAATTTCCATAAAAATAGCTGAGGTATGCAACGGCAATTACTGACGCAAGTAAACGAGTATAAATCGAATATTTGCGCCAACTCCAAAATCCATTTACAAATACAAAAGCTATAATGGCAACCTGAAGTTTAGTGTAGGCAAGAAAAAAAACGGCAATCAAACCCACACTAATGCGTTGCCAAGAAGAAAATTTTTGGTCTATTTCTGTAAACCAATAAATACCCAAAGCCGCAAACAATAGCGACTCCTTCAACAAGCCAGAACTCCAAAACAAAACCGAAGGCAGCAAAAACAAAGGCACAAATAGTATTTGCTGAAACCCCGCAAAATAAGGACGCAATGCTTTGAACAAAGCCGTTAGCCCGATAAACGAAGCAAAGTTTAGAAAGAGCGTATTGATGTAAATATTGCTGAACGAAAGATAGTTGAACAGCACATTTACACGGATGATGAACGTGTTGTTCGTTACAATATCAGAACCTGGATGGCTAAAATACTGCGTAGGCAAAACGTAATTAAACACTTCGGGCTCATCTATTCCAAAGCCGGTCATAATTTTTAACCATGCCATAGGGTCAACAAAGAGCACGGAAGAAATTACTTTGCTATCGTTAAAGTAGCGGTAGATGTCGGCTTTGGCTTGATCAGTATAGTAGTAGGTGTAGATGAGCGTGAGCAAAATACCTGCGGCTACCTTCAGCAAAAAGAAAAATGCGAAATGTTTTTTCTGCGTTCCTTCTATTTCAAAAAAGCGCCATTTAAAAATAACCTGCATGAAAAATGCGAGGTAGAGTAAGTAAAGAAGCGAATGAAGGGTTAAACTCATTGGTGCCGAAAATCAGAAAATCTTTGAAAGAGTTTTAATTTGCGAAAAATAATTCTGTTGCAGAAGCAAATTATCTATACTGTTTTTACGCGTGGTGCTTCTACGGCTCTCAACTTTTTTATTGCCCTGCTAATTGCGCGCCATGCAGGGCCGGCAGTTAAAGGCGATGTAACGCTGCTGATTACAACACTTTCATTTTTTATTTTCTTTAGCAATGTTATGGGCGGGCAGGCTTTGGTATATTTAATTCCACGCAATAAAATTGAAATGCTGACTATACCCGCTTATGTGTGGAGTGTGGTTATTGCTCTGGTCGGCTTTTTATTTCTGCGCTATACTTCCCTTAGTCACGCCAATCATATTCCATCGCTGGCTGTGTTGAGCGTGCTGTCATCTGTTATCCATACTCATCAGACTATTTTACTGGCGAAGAATAAAATCAGCAATTCAAATCTGGTTTCGGTGCTTGCGCTGATGTTACAGGTATGCGGAGTGTTGTTGTGTTTTTACTTTTTCAGAATCAACGATGCGTATGCTTATATCTACGCATCGCTGGTTGCCTACTTACTTACTGCCATTGTCAGCTTCCTTTTAGTAAAGCATTGGATTGGCTTTTCATCTTTCTTGAAAGATTTTTCGTGGGCAGAATTAAAACAACCTTTCCGTTTCGGCTTGCTGTATCAGTTGGTGGAAATTCTTCAACTGCTTAACCTTCGCTACTATTTCTATCAGCTCGGGCTG
>CAMBIM010000084.1 GCA_945867505.1 Chitinophaga pinensis | reverse complement strand
ACACACGTAGCGAGGAGAGGTTTTTTGTTTTAAATATTTCGTTGCCGTGTGCCTGCAACGAACGAATCGCAGTAGGGGCGGTGTAGAAGATATTCACCTTGTGCTTATCTATTAAATCCCAAAACCTGCCGTGGTCGGGGTAAGCAGGTGTGCCTTCAAACATTATAGTGGTAGCACCATTCAGCAGCGGCCCGTAAACCAAATAGGAGTGGCCGGTCACCCAACCAATATCGGCAGTGCAGCAAAACACTTCGCCTTGTTTATAATTAAAAACATTCTTAAAAGTATAACCCACATAAACCATATAGCCACCGGTAGTGTGCAACACTCCTTTAGGTTTACCGGTAGAGCCGGAGGTATAAAGAATGAAGAGCGGGTCTTCGGCATTCATGCTTGTAGCAGTATGTTCTTCGCTTGCTTCTTTAACTAAATCATTCCACCATAAATCTCTTCCGGCTTTCATTTCAACAGTACTGTTGCGATGTTTGAACACCACACAGTTTTTAATAGTGGGTGTTTGAAGCAATGCTTCATCTACAATTTTCTTCAACTCAACTTTCTTCTCGCCCCGGTAAACAACATCGGCAGTGATGAGGAGAGAGCATTGCGAATCGTTAATTCTATCAATCAGCGAAGCGGCAGAGAAACCTGCAAAAACCACAGAATGTATTGCCCCAATACGCGCGCAAGCCAACATAGCAATAGCCCCTTCGGGTATCATAGGCATGTAGATACAAACACGGTCACCTTTGTTTACACCCAGTTTGGTAAGCACATTGGCAAAGCGGCAAACTTCGGTGTGCAGTTCTTTGTAAGTAAGTATTCTGAATGCTTCATTAGGGTCGTTAGGCTCCCAGATGATAGCAATTTTGTCTCCTCGCTCTTTCAGGTTTCTATCGAGGCAATTTTCTGTAATATTTAATTCTGCGCCATCAAACCATTTTACGTTGGCGGTTTCGAAGTTCCAATCCAGCACATTGCCCCACTTCTTCTTCCATTCAAAACCATCAGCCACTTCTGCCCAAAATTGTTCGGGTTGTTCAACGCTTCGTTTATACTCGGTTTTATATTCTTCGAAAGTGGAGATTTGATTCATAGCAAACATTAGTTAAGCTAAACAGTATTATTTCCTCTTTGCCACTACTAACCAATCCCAAGGGAAAGGAGCTTTTAGCCAAGCAGGCGGATTGGTGAACTCTGTCTTCCAGGTATATTTTACTTTCTTGGTTTCTACAATTTCGAAGCCCGATTGCTGCAACATAAAATGCAATTCTTCTTTTAGATAATGCTTGGTAGGTGTGCCATCTAAGTGCATAGTGCCATCAAAAGGGTTACCTTCCTTGGCCACTTTATCTGCTTTCTTACCGGCTGCTTTATCTTTTGCATCCCATAGGTCTAAAATAAATTCGCTGTATAAAGCCGATTCGAGAGCAGGAACAACTAACACTAAATAGCCCTTTTTAGCCACTGCTTTAATTACCGTTTCGTAAGCGGCATTACGGCTTTGCGCGTTAGGGGTTAGCAGGGTATTAATACACACTACTACATCTGCCGTAGTGGTAATGGCCTTGCTGGCTTTGGCAAGGTCTACATGAATGTATTCGATATTCGGCAGTTGCTTGTTCTTCTTCTTCGCCAAATCAATATAGTGCTTCGAAATATCTACAGCATACACCTTTTTAAAATGTGCCGAAAGCATCGGTAACCAGTTACCAATGGCACAGCCTAAATCCATAGCGGTCTTTTTACGCGATGAATACTTGATAATGTTTTTGTGAATTACCTGCTCGGCATCGTTAGAAAAAACATCAAATATTTTTTCATCGTGCACAAGGGCTACGTCTTCCCAGTATTTTCTATCCATAGCTTATTAAATTGTTTAGCCGCAATAAAGTTTGAAATACTTTATTGCGGCTAATAATTTTTCAACAGCGTTTAAATTACCGCTAATTAGTTATTAAGCGCACCTGCATCTATCCAGCAAATGATGGCATTTTTTTGTGCAGAAGTTAAACTGTTACCAGGTGGCATAGCTCCACTTGCTACCTGCGATTTGATACTTGATTTACTACCCGATATTTGCACGTAGTTAATTAAGGCACCCGGTCCTTTGTTGCTGCCTGATGCATGGCAACCGCTGGAAGTAGCACAGGTGGTTTGTGCAATAGGGCTTACATCGGTAGCAAAAGATTTAGTTGCACCGGTGCAGTCAGTAGTAAAGGTTTCTTTTTTACAGGAAGAAATTAAAAGAGCGCATACGGCAAATAGGAATACGGTTTGTTTCATGATATTTCGGTTTAATTATTATGAACGAATATCCATTCTTTCTGTAACTATGACAGGTTTATTGAATATTTTAAAAGCATCGGTGTGTTAACCTATATAAGACAAAGAAATGTCAATCACCAATTATGTTTCGCATTCTTTCTTTAGCGATAATTACGTTTTTCTTAAATACTGTCTTTCAAACTTAATTTTCTGTAACATCGCGCAAATACTAAAAATATGCCTGCATGAAAAACACTTTGCTACACTTTCTTATTTCTGCTTTACTAATTCTAACCACCGGTGCAAAAGCTAAAGCTTTTACGGCACCAGACCACTACCTGGTTAGCTATGAATTAAAATATACTTACACGCAAGATTCGCTGAATAAATTCTGGAAGCGAACGCACATTCCGCAAATGGTGGTACCGGTGCGCAACGCAGTGGATATGTATGAAGTTACTTACAAAGGTTTGTGGTTAGATAGCTCATTTATTATGGCCAAAGGCGTAGTTTATATTCCTAAAGTAGATAAGCCATCTGCCGAAATGGTTTACGACCACGGTACGCGCATTGGGTTAAACCAAAGCTATGGCATACAGGATTTAGAACAGGTGGTGTGCATGATGCATGCAGTAGATAATTACATCGCTATCTTCCCTTTCTACTACGGTTTTGCCGGTGGCGAAAAAGAGCATGTTTATCAGGATAGCTGGACAGAAGCTATGGCAACTATCTACATGATTAAAGCTTGTAGAGAAATTTATCCGCAGTTAGGCAAAGCTTCTTCGGGTCAATTGTTCTTAACAGGTTACTCACAGGGCGGACACGCCAGCATGGCCACTCACAAAATGTTAGAGAGCGGTAACTTTGATGAGATTAAACTGACAGCCTCATCTCCTATGAGTGGCGCGTATGATATGACCGGTGAACAGGCAAAAACTATGTTCCGAAATTACACTCAGCCGCATTACCTGCCTTACCTTATTCTTTCATACCAATATGCTTACAACTTATGGCAGGGCGATGTGTATGATGTATTTAAAGAGCCTTACAAAACCAAAATGCGTGAAGTGTTTGCACAACCACGCACAAAAGATTTTGGTGATGTAAACGCCATGTTGCCTAAAATTCCAGGTGAAATGATTGTAGATAGTATTGTAGATAGATTTCAAAATGACCCTAAGTTTCCTTTTACCTGCAAACTGAAAGAAAACTGTCTGGTAGATTGGGTTCCCAAGGCACCAATGCAACTTTGCGCTTGCTATGGCGATGATGAAGTAATGTATAAAAATACAGAGGTAGCTTATGCAGCCATGCGTGCTAAAACCGATGTGGTGCACAAGCGCGTATTCGGCAAACATCTTTCGCATAATCCATGCGCTCCGTTTGCTATTCTATCTTCTAAATTCTTCTTCGATAACTTCCGTAAGGGAAAGAAACATCCTGAAAGATATAGTGCCGGCAAAAAATTGATACTTGCTTTAGGTATTGATATAGCCAATCGCCAGGCCAAAAACCATTTACGCAAAACCGGCAAGGTAGAGCATGATGCATTGGCCAGTAGAAGCGGAAAGAAGTAGTTGCTTAATTATACCGGCACTTTAGTTTCTAACCGGTGTTGCAAATCATCCAGCACTTGCTTTTTCCAAGCAGAAGTTTTTATTGGTTCGCTAAACATTTGTTTATATTCAGCAATTTCGAATACTTCTATATTCAGCTTTAAAGTTTTAAAAATTTTAGGCAATCCTTCACCGGGTACCTGTACATGGTGCAAACCGCCACTGTAAGCCAATACAATTTGCCCTTTATCTAAACCGGCCAGCAAATCTGCCACGCCACCTCTTACGGTCATTCTGTTGCCGTCAAGGTCAAGTCCGTTTTTGCGTTTCATTCTGCCTTCGGGTGCTATTACAATTATGGAATCTTTGGCCATAGAATCTATGAACTGCTCCCACGTATCATCGCGCTTGCGGGTAATGGAAGTAATGCCCGGGCTCATTAGTTTATAAAGCGTGCCTACCAGCGGGCGGTTTAAAGTTTTATCGGCACCTGGTGCTGCCATGTGCTGCGAAAGACGCCACAAAAAACTAACGGGTAAAAAGCCCAGAAAGATAGGCTCGAAAAGCGATGTATGATTCAGGAAAACAATTAGTTTAATGTTGTTCCATTGTATGGGGTTAGCCGGCCAGCCAATTTTGTAACGATAAAAAAGAGCAGAAAGCCCTTTGAGGAATAATAGAACAGAAAAACTAATCAGTCTGCGCATTATGCTTTTGTTAACACACGTAAACTAAAGGGAAAATATTGGATGGAACGGGTTTTAGGCCGAAAATGATAAAAAATGTCTGTTTTTATTGTTTTTTTAGGCTAAAATTGCGTTTGCCAGAGCGTTCGTCAAGTTTACTGAGTGGTTTAGGAAGTTTACTGAATGGTCTGACAAATGCATTTTTTGTTCAAAAATTACCTCCCCAAAGGCTTTAAAACTACTAATCAATCCGCTCCATGTAGACGGTAGCAAGAGCCAAGTGGAACTCCATTTGCTTCACCTCGCCCTTTTCGTAAAAGTAAATATTGCGATGCCCATCGGTGCTTTTAAACTCCAACGTGTTATCATCAAGGAGGGTTACGGTATTAAAATCCGCATCGGCTACGTAGAAGACGCGTTTTATCCTTTTGTGGTCATCAAAATAAAGGCTTATATCGGTATGCACAGGGTGTTCGGCTACGGTACGCTTACCTTTATCAGATTCTACCTGATATTGCTTTCCATCAAAATTGATTTTTGCCCACCGCTTAGTTTTCTCGTTCTCTATTTCAATATGGGTTGAAGAAATGAACTTGCCGTCCTTATACCGCTCTTCGAATTTAGAATAGTAAGTTTTGTTTATCCAAAGCAGTTTTGCTTCACTGTTAGAAACAATAGTGTAGTAATCGATACCATCGGCTTGCTTGTTGCGCGTAACATCCATACGCCCTATAACCGAACCAAAAACTTTAATTTGAAAAGAAATAGTCTGTCCGTGCAGCGCACTACTAGCAGCAATAAGTAAAAGGCAAAACAGTTTTTGCAATCGGTAGTTTTCTTAAATCATTACATCAAGCAATTCATATATCTATCCAAACAAACTACCGAACAAATCAAGTTGCTTTAATTCGGGTTCTTTCTTTTTCTTAACGGTGCGCACCTGAGGCATTTCCATTACAGCTTCGTCATCCAGTTTTCGGGTAACTACTTGCACTGAATAACCCGTTACTACTTCGGTTCCAAACTCGTTCATTCTGCGGGTACTTTCAAGCGTACACTCAATGCGGGTTCCATTCTTAAATGGAATGCTTTGGCTGATAACTTCGTTTTTAAAATCATCATCCTTCATGTAAAAGTTGATAATTTTTCCTGTTTGAACATAAATACCCTTCCACTTATAGCTGCCGGTCTTTAATACTGGCGATATAATTTCTATAACTGCCTTTTCATCCGTTTCGGGTTTTAAAGTATCGGCAATCAACATATAAGTATCAAAACGCTTGCGGTTAATAGCATTGGCTTTGCCTAAATATTCACCGGCTGCGTTTACGCGCTGGACCGCAAACTTAGTTACCTTTTCGCAGCCGCTAAGCTGACGGTAGTAGTTCGATTTAAGTTTTATTATTTTAAGATTATTGCGGAAGATGGTAGCTACATTTTCCATATCTACCTTTACATCAGCATCGCGCTCGTGATCGCGTAGTTCTCTGCGCAGTCTATCAATCCGCTCTTTGGTATCTTCCTTGTTTTCTTCACTTACTGTTTTTTCAATATCCACTTCCAGGGGTAATACATAATGAAACACAGCGGTGGCAAAACTGCGCAGAAACTCGCTCTTGCCTAACAACACAAAGCGTTCTTTTAAACCGCCTTCATTATGCGCTTCGGTTTCTACTTGTAAACGTGCGTTAAGCACTGTGGAGATTTCTTTTAAAACACCCAACAGGTTATGCTCGCACTTGTTGCGTATAAGCGCATTCATGCTGTGCGATTCATCGGAAAAGAAATAGTGCAGTTCTACTTTGGTGCCGGTTTCTTTAAATGGTATGCTCATAAATCAGTTTCAAAAATTTGCGGGCTCGAAACTAATTTTTTATGGCGATGATAAAAGCCGTGCCGCAATAATGCGGTACGGCTTCCCTACTTAGCAAACGGATAAAACTTACTTAGCCGCCTTAGATGGGTCTAACAAATCGTAAAACTGATTGAGTTTAGGCATAATAATAATACGTGTTCTGCGGTTAGTGGCGCGACCTTCGGCATTATCGTTACTTGCCAAAGCATTGTACTGTCCACGCCCTGCTGCAATTAGTTTATTAGGGTCAATCTTATAATCGTTTTGCAATACGCGTACTACACTGGTAGCGCGCTTAACACTCAAATCCCAGTTATCTACAACACAACTGCTGCTGATAGATTTATTATCGGTATAGCCTTCAACCATTACCTCAACCTCGGGGCGGGTTTCTACAATAGCAGCTATTTTGCCCAACACTTGTTTCGCCTTTGAAGTAAGCGTATAGCTACCTGTGGTGTAAAGCATTTTATCAGATAGATTAATGAACACTACTGTTTTGTCCACTTTAATCTCTACATCGTTATCATACAAACCTTCTTTTAAAACTCCTTTTAGGTTAATAGCCAAAGCCAGGTTAATAGAATCTGCTTTTGTTTTAGCTGCCTGTAGCATTAGAATGTATTTGTCTTTACTCTCTAACTGCGCAAGCGTTTGGTTAATGTTATCGTTAGCACTTTTAGATAAAACAGTTAAATCGCCTACCTGCGTCACTTGTTTATCTCGCTGGGTTTTGCAATCGGCCAGTTGCTCGTTAAGCATAGTAAATTGTTCCTGCTTACCGCTAAGAGTAGCATTACAAACTTTCAAATCGGACAGACAAAGGTCTTTCTTCTCGTTGCAAGTATGCAGTGCTTCATTGGCTTTATTCAACTCGGTTTGCAGGGCAGCGTATTTTTTCTGTGTTACACAAGAGCCTAAAGCAAAAGGCAAAACAAGAATTACCAAGGGACGAAGGAATTGTTTCATTACATTATTTTTATGTGGTGTAAACTTAAAAGCAGCGCACTGACCAAGATAGGCGAGTTATCAACTTGCTAAACAGAATTGCAATTAAAGTGTTTTATTGCGCGGGTTAACAAAACTATAGCATGGCAAAATCTCAACAAACATTTGGTAAAAAGGATTTAGAAAAGAACCGGTTAAAGAAAAGACAGGAGAAACAAGAAAAGATGGAGGCGCGAAAAGCCAACCCCAAAAAAGGTGGCTTTGAAAGTATGATTGCCTATGTAGATGAATACGGTAACCTGACCGATACTCCACCGGATCCATCAAAGAAAAAACTGGTAGATGCCAGCACCATAGAGCTTGGTGTACCTAAAAGAGAAACGGAAACTGTTGATACGGTAAGAACCGGTAAGGTAAAGTTCTTTAATACCGAAAAAGGTTTTGGTTTTATTGAACAAACAAATACCAAAGAGGAGTTCTTTGTGCATATAAACGGTTTAATAGATACCATTAAAGAAAACGATACCGTTACCTTTGAATTAGAGCGCGGAAATAAAGGCATGAATGCCGTGCGCGTAACAAAGCTGTAAGTAATAAACGGTAAACTAGCTAGTAATACAAAAACCCTGAAAGCTCTTGACTCATCAAGATTTTTCGGGGTTTCTTGTGTTAAATACTAATAGGCAAACTGTTCTTTAGTTTTTCTTTTACTGGTAGTATGAATGGTGCGAAAATCCAAACTGCCTACTACCAATTGCAGGTTTAGCAAATGTGCAAAAACAAAAAACCCACCACGGCTAGGCCGGAGCGGGTTTAATTTTTGTAAAAGCAAAGACTACTTATTCAGGGCTTTTCTCTTCAGATTTTCCTTTAGAAGCGTTATCCATCTTTTCTTTCAAATCGCTAAGTGCGCTCAAATCGCCAAGGGTTGATTTCTCAACGCTCTTTTGCATATTCTTAACCACTTTAGCCGTGCTTTCGCGTTCTGCTTTTTTCTCTTTCTTCTCGCCTTCAATTGCTTCTTGTTTCTCTTCTTCCCAAATACGGGCGTGAGAAACTAAAATGCGTTTGTCGTTACGATTGAATTCAATAACCTTGAAAGAAGCTTTTTCGTCAGCTGTTACAAAACCACCGCTTTCTTTAGCTAAGTGTTTTTTAGGAGCAAATGCTTCCAAGCCGTATGGCAACAATACAATTCCGCCTTTATCATCGCTGTTAAGCAAAGTAGCTTCGTGCACTGAACCTACCGGGAACACATTTTCGAAAGAATCCCATGGATCTTCTTCAATTTGTTTGTGGCCTAAAGTAAGTTTACGGTTATCGTTATCAATATCCATTACTACTACATCTAATTCGTTGCCTACCTTAGTGTATTCGTTAGGGTTATTGAAACGCTTAGTCCAGGATAAATCGCTGATGTGAACCATTCCACCAATACCGTCAGCTAATTCAACAAACACACCGTAAGGAGTGATGTTTTTAACTGAGCCTTTGGTTTTAGTTCCTACAGGGAATTTCTCTGCAATCTTAATCCAAGGGTCTTCTGTCAATCTCTTTAACGATAATGACATTTTTCTTTCTTCACGATCCAAAGTCATTACGATAGCTTCGTGCGTATCGCCAGACTTGAAGTATTCACGGCTGTTAATTGGAGTGTTGCTCCAGCTAACTTCCGATACGTGAATCAAACCTTCTACACCCGGAGTAATTTCCAAGAAAGAACCGTAATCTTCAATGTTCACGATTTTACCCTTCACCTTGCTGCCCAATTCAATTTCCTTGTCTAAAGTATCCCATGGGTGCGGCTGCAATTGTTTCAAGCCCAGAGAAATTCTCTTCTTGTTATCATCGTAATCCAATACCACCACGTTCAACTTCTGGTTCAGTTCAAGCACTTCTTTTGGATGTGCAATACGGCCCCATGAAATATCAGTAATGTAAAGTAATCCGTCCACACCACCCAAGTCGATAAACGCACCGAAATCAGTAATGTTCTTGATAGTTCCTTCCAATACCTGACCTTTCTCCAACTTGCCGATAATTGCTTCGCGTTGCGATTCAATATCCGACTCGATAAGAGCTTTGTGAGATACTACGGCATTCTTAATAGCCTCGTTAATCTTCACAACCTTCAATTCCATAGTTTTACCTACATACACATCGTAGTCGGTAATTGGTTTCACATCAATTTGTGAACCCGGTAAGAAGGTATCCACGCCAAATACGTTAGCGATAAGACCTCCCTTAGTTTTAGAAACAATTTTACCGGTAACCACAATGCCCGATTTGTGAGCGTCCATAATTTCTTCCCACGCTTTCATCGTGCGGGCGTTTTTACGGCTTAATTGAAGAATACCTTTTTTGTCTTCTTTGTTTACTACGTAAACATCAAACTCATCACCTGCTTTCAAATCTTCCACATCGCGGAATTCAGAAAGAGGAACAAGTCCGTCACTCTTAAAGCCAATGTTTAAAACCACATCGGTGTTGGTTAATGCTACTACAGTTCCTTTTACAATCTCATCGTTTTCGATGGTTTTAAGGGTAGAAGAATATTGCTTGTCATAAGCAGCTTCTTCTTCTTTAGTGTAACGAACTACGTTACGTTTGTCTACCGACCAATCGAAATCGTCATGCGCGGTAGCTGTGTTTCCTGAAATGTTTTCTGACATCTTAAGTATACGCGGTTATTGTTTATTCTCACCCCGTGTGCGTGAGTTTAGTTTGGTTGTTATTCACCCATGGCGGATGAAAGGGGCGCAAAAATAACCGAATTTATGAAAGAAAATAGGGGTATTGCCCCTTGCCTAAATCTTCGCCTTCCGCTGCTTCCACATATACTTATACAGCACCGGAAAGTAATACAGGTAAGAAACCAACAACACAACTATCAAAGCTGTGTAGAAGTTAAACACAATGCCGTTAGCTACAATGGGCGTTAGCAGAATAAGCCACTCACCTGTAACCCCAAGCGGATAAAGCACAATGAAGAAAGAATACCGCATCCACAAAAGCGAAGCCGGTTGCTTGTTGAACAAGCCGAGAAAATACAATGAATACCGAACCAACTCGGTTATACCCCAGGCAAACGAAACCACTTTTACACCAATATCCGCGAAGATACCTGCGCAGCGTTAGAAACTACCGGAGATTTTACCCATTTCAATAAAGCATGTAATACTTCTAATACAGCCATGCCTTGTGCAATATTCAGCAGCAAAAGATTAAGGCTGTTCATCTGCAACCCTGAAGTAATGTAGCTAAGAAGGTAAGCCGCCCAAAAAGCAAAGGCAATAAGGTTGTAAGCGGCTAAATAGTTTTTGATGGATTTTTGCATAGAGGCAAATTAAAAAAAACGCCCCGCTTTTCATCGAGGCACAATTGAAAAATTAGTTGACAGACTAAAACTGTTTCATATAGATACCGGCTAACTCGTTGGCAGGGTCAATTTCTAATGCTTTCATAAAGTTTACTTTTGCCTGTTCTTTGTCCTTAGCTTTTTCAAAGAAGTAGATACCTACGTAAACATAAGCTTCCGGCAAGTTGTT
>CAMBIM010000083.1 GCA_945867505.1 Chitinophaga pinensis | reverse complement strand
TAACTACAGAAGAAAAACAAGAAGCCGAAGCCGAAGAAAAGGCCTACAAAGAAAAGAAGAAACAATACGGACACTACCACCCCGAAACCGGAACAGAGGGCGCGAAGTAATTACTTCAACCCTTGTTTAGCCAACTCCACATACTTTGTAGTTTGCTTAGCTGAAACAATTTCACGTAATATTTTTTTAGCTTCTTCTATCTTCTTCTGCTCATTCAAAATATTTGCAGAGAAATATTTTGCCGCTTGTGTAGTAAATGGTTTGTCTGACTTGGTGAGCGGTTTAAAATATACCAGCGCTTTGTCTTTCTGCCCGAACATAAAAAGCGCGTAGGCATAATGTAGCATCCAGTATTCCGCTTGTTCGGCTTTCATTTGGCAACGTTCACCTTCCTCTAACAACTGCACCGCAGCCGAATAATTTTTGATAGAAGATTGCAACACACCGTAACGCACAAATGGCTCGCAAGTGTTTTTAAATTGCTTAAACGCGCGTTGATGAATCAAGCCTTTGTAATAATCAGGAATTTCCTGGTCGTCAATTAAGGTTTGGTAATCACTTAACGCGAATGTATCGCGATAAGCCAATAGCCTTCTTGCTAAATTGTATTCGCTGGTGTAGGTATTGCTATCCACCGTTTGGCAAAAATCGTTGAGGATAGCGTAATACTTATTTGATGAGTCGGAGAACAACATTAAGCCATAGTAGTAGCCGGACATGTTGCGCTTATAAATTTGCGAGTACGCATTCAAAGCGCCTTGAGCATCGTCATAAAACCCAAGCAGGCTGTAAGTAAAAGCTCCATTTAGAAAAGAAGTTTCGTCAACTGTTTTGTGCCGGTAACAGGAGTCGAGCCATAGCAGAGCTTCATTTATTTTTCCGCCATAAAAATATTCCGAAGCTATATCGCAACGCACACCTGCTACCGCAGGGTATTGCGCAGCAACAAACTGATACATCTCCATAGCGTCATCATACCGGTTGCGCTCTTTAAACTTGCGCGCATACTCACACATTCTAAACGCCTGTTGCCCATCTTCATCGGCCTCGGTTTTCTGTAAACGCAGTATCTCATTCTTTGTAGAGTCCTTCATTAACGCCATGGCATAAATGGCGCAAAGACCTTTTCGAATATCAGCGCGGTTTGAATCAATTGCCAAGCACTTCTTCCAAATTTTTTCTACTTGATAAACTGTTTTCTTAGAAAGTAGTTTTGGCTTTTCACCAAGCTTTGTGTTAAACACTGTAGCGTCATCTGTTGTAACAAACTGCATCCGCTTAGTGGAGTCGAGCGAGCAATTCAATACCACATTTCCCTTCATCATCAGCGCATCTACATTCTTCGGATTTATTTTTAAAACAGAATCCAGGTAGCGGTTTGCCTGTTGGTATTTATGTTGCTTAATAAATTCTGTAGTAGCTGGAATCATTCCCTTCTGAGCAAAAAGGAAATGGCACGCAACTATTAATGAGACAGTAAAAACAAAACCCTTCTTCATAACTGCAAAATAAAAAACCGCCCGTTAAGGCGGCTATTAAAAAATGTAAATGTTGTTGTATGGCTACTTGCCATACCACTACTAGCTGTTTATCATTACGGGCATTACCAGCATCAATAAATCTTCGCTTTCATTCTTTTCTGTTGGGCGAAGAACTCCCGCACGGGTTGGAGTAGAAAGCTCAATCTCAATGTCGCTTGAATCTAACACGCCTAACATCTCAATTAAGAAACGCGCATTGAACGCAATCTCCATATCGTTGCCTTCATAGTTACAGGTTAAACGCTCGTTAGCTTCGTTGCTGAAATCTAAATCCTGTGCAGAAATTTTCAATTCGCTACCGGCAATGGAGAGCACCACCTGGTAAGTGGTCTTGTTAGAGTAAATCGAAATTCTGCGCATGGCATTCTGCAACTCCAAACGGCTGATAGAAAGTTTGTTCGGATTGTTTTGTGGAATCACCGCGTTGTAATCCGGATAATTCGCATCAATTAAACGACAAATCAATTTCGTGTTATCAAAAGTGAAAAAAGCATTTGATTTATTGTAAGAAACATTCACACCTGAATCAGTCAATGGCAATGCGGTCTTTAATAAACCCAACGCTTTTTTAGGAACAATAAACTGTGCCGCCTTCGAAGCCTTTACATCGCTGCGATTCAACTTCACCAATTTATGTGCATCGGTAGAAACAAAGGTCATTCCATCTGGCGAAACTTGAAACAACACGCCCGTCATTGCCGGACGCAAATCATCGCTGCTTACGGCAAACAAAGTTTTTGCAATAGCATTGCTTAATGCCGATGCCGGAATATTTATTTCTGTAACAGCCTCCGGTTGTGGAATTTTTGGAAAGTCCTCTGCGTTTTCACCGCTCAATTTATAGCGACCGGTTTCAGAAGTTATTTCAATACCGAAAGTTTTTTCATCTACTTTAAAAGTAAGTGGTTGTTCTGGCAATGTCTTCAACGTATCTAACAAAATGCGGGCTGGTATAGCCACACGACCGTTATCTTTAGCTTCCACTTTTAACTCCGTACTCATTGAAGTTTCTAAGTCGGTGGCAAACACCGTCATCTTCCCGCCTTTAATTTCAAACAAAAAATCTTCCAGTATCGGCAACACCGAGCTGGAATTAATTACACCGCTAATAGTTTGCAAACTCTTGAGTAGGGTGGTGGTAGAAACAATAAATTTCATCTTCTATATTTTTTAAGTGCGGACAAATATAATTATCGGGCGAAAATAAAATTTTGAAGATGCGAACGGCAAAAATGTAATTGGCAGGTCAGCATCAATTATCTGAAAACTTAGAAGCTGCCTTGTCTTTTTTCTTCTGCTCAAAAAGAGGGATGCCCGATTTTTTAATGCTTTCGTAATCGGCAGCTACTGCGCGCACGCGGTTAAATCCTATCTTTTTAAATATAGAACCGGCAGTTACAGCTTCTTGTATGGTGTTGCCATATACGTAGTAACTATCAGTAGTTTCAAACTCTATAAGTATTTGCTCTAAATCGTTCAGCACCACATTCTCAGAATCTTCAGCGTGGTCAATAGCATAATCCTCTTTGCTGCGCACATCCACTAAATAAAATTCATCGTGTTTATAATCTATGACAAACTCATCGTTATCAATGGCAATTAGCATATCTATTTTATTGCCTGCATTTTTCCAGACATCAAAACCGCCTTCCAAAAAGCCTTGCACATTTTCGCTAGCAACAGCTTTTAATGCTTTAGTAATGGCTACGTTTTCGTGCTCTTCGGTAACCAGTAATATTTTTTGACCGGCTTCTGTCAGTTCATCAAAGGCATCAATAAAATTCTCATCAAAGGGAATAGAAAGCGAATCTTCAATAAAGCTTTCACAAAAAATTTCTGATTTACGGGTATCTACAACCGCATAGCCTTGCGCTATCAGTTCTTTAAATTGGCTCAAATCAATAGCGTTCATAAAAAAATTGAGGCGCGAAGTTATTCGAAAAGCCCGCTCTTTCAAGAGGAGAAATATTTCTGGGTAATGGTAGCTACTTGTTCTAGCAAATCGTAATTGATGGAGTAAAAAACAAATTTTCCGGTTCGGTTGGTCAACACAATATTGGCATCGCGCAAAATTTTCAACTGCAGGGAGGCGACAGATTGTTCTATGTTTAATGCTTCGTATATAGTGTTTACGTTAATGCTCTTATTAGCATGTATGAAAGAAATTATTTGCATTCGGAGCGGGTGCGTGCACGCCCGCAGAAGGCCTAATACCTCATTCAGATTTAATTATCTGCCTCACCTTTCATTTTCACTAATTGAGTCAACAAAAAATAAAAAAATTACGCTTTTTGCGCCAACTCTTCTACCACGGCAGTTATTTCTGCAATGCGCTTTTTGTTTACTCCGTAAAAAATAAATTTCCCATCGCGGTTGGTGGTTACAATATCGGCTCTGCGAAGAATAGCCAAATGTTGCGAGGCAACAGATTGTTCAATTTTAAGAATGTTGTAAATTTCGGTAACAGTTATTTTTCGCTTCTCTTCAATCATAGTCAGCAATTTCTTGCGTAGCGGATGATTGAGGGCGCGCAAGGTAAGTACTGCTCTTTTTAAGTTTCCATAGTCAAGACGGATTTCGTCTTTGCCATTGTCTTTAACAATGATCAACGCCTCTTTACTAAGCTTTTGTTTGTCAGCCATAACCTAGGGTTTAGAAAATAAATGTAAATATTAAATGGAAACTGGAAGAAAAATATTTATGCGGCTAAACATTCATTTTCATTTGCTATATGCTGGATTTTAAAGGAAACTCTTTTAGATAAACGGGCTCAAAGTAAGCCGTGTTTTCAAATTCATTTCTCAAATACTTTTTATTTGAAATACGAATCATGGTGCGCGCATCGCATTCTATTTGCTCGGTATAAATAAAATTGGGAGATGAAAACGTTTGCCTGCATTTTTCCGTTGCGTTGCCACCAACGTAAATATTTCCTAACCCGTTAATTGAGTTTTCGAACTCTTCGTTTAGCGTTATGCAATTGGTTTGGCGAACTTCATTTAAGTCCGAATCGTAAAGTGCCGTGTAAGCATCCATTCTTCTGGCATCTAAAACAGGCATGTAGTAAGCCGAGGAATTATTCTGTTTTTGCTGAATGCCAATTGCCAACGCCAATAAAGTTGGCACAGCAATAAGTGGTTTGTTGAGCGCATAACATAAACCTTTGGCTACCGAAGTGCCAATACGCAAGCCAGTATAAGAACCCGGACCGGAACTCACCGTTACTGCATCTAATGCCGAAAGCGGAAGGTTGTTGCTTTTAAATAACTCATCAATATAAACGGTAAGAATTTTAGCATGCGAATTCCCGGTTCGTTCTTCGCGGAAATCAATAACCGTTTCGTCTTTTGCCAGACAAACAGAACAAATAGTAGTGGAGGTTTCTATGTTTAAGATTAGCGGCATTAAAAATGAATATCATGTTCAATCGTTTCACTACCGCGTTTCACTTTCACCTTTGTGCTATCGCCCTTTTTCAATTGCGAAAGTGCTTTCATGTAAGTAGTCATGTCCGTTACTTTTACTTCGCCAAGTTGAATAACCACATCGCCTGTTTTTAATTCTGCTTTAGATGCCGGTTTACCATCCGTTATTCCGTCAATTCTCATGCCTTCGCCATCGTAAGTGTAATCGGGCATTACGCCAAGGGTTACCGTAAATTTGGGAGTGTTTTCGTTGGTATCATCTTTGGTTTTTACAAAGGAAATCTTGCCTTTAGCATCGAGCCTTTCTATCAACTTCATTATATAGTTGAAAGTTTCTTCCATGCCAGCGTAGTTTATTTTGCTTTCGTCATCACTGGGCTTGTGGTAATCTTTATGCTGTCCGGTAAAAAAGTGCAGCACCGGAATACTCTTTAAATAGAAAGACGTATGGTCGCTCGGGCCAACTCCGCTTTCGGTAGTTTTAAGATGAAGAGGCGAAGAAATATTCTTTATCGCTTCGTTCCATGCCGGAGATGTGCCAACGCCACCTACTACTAATTTGTTCGAATCCATTCTGCCCACCATATCAAAGTTGAGCATGAAATTGATAGAAGTAGAATCATATTTCATGTGTTCTGCAAACCATTTAGAGCCGTAAAGCCCCAATTCTTCACCACTAAAAAGCACGAAAACGTAATTATTGTTCTTAAAAGACGATTGCTTGATTTGCTTCGCCAGTTCCAAAACCATGGCTACTCCGCTGGCGTTATCATCGGCACCGTTATGCACTGCCGGTTCGCCTCTGTAAGCTGAATGGGATGAATCGCCCATGCCCAAATGGTCGAAATGCGCGCCTATAATAACAGTTTGATTGGAGTGGTTATCAATAAACGCTGCCACGTTCTGTCCGCTTATCTTTCCTTTTTCCTCCCCATGCCCATGAACCTTTACATTATAAGTAAATGGCTGACGGTAATTACCGCCCTTATATTTGCCATTCATGGCGGGCAAGCCTGTGTTTTTCAGAAATTCGCCTTCTATATATAGGGCAGAATTTGTTTCGTCTTTACTGCCGGTCATTCGTCCATGCAAGCTATCGGAAGCTAAAAAGGTGATGTGTTGTTTGAAATTGTGAGCCAGTTGGCAGTTAGCAGTTGGCAGTTGGCAGCCAATAATCAACAACAGAAATAGTTTCTTAATCATGCTGCAAACCTAAAAAGCTGTTCTAATTTAACGCAACAAGTTGGCATTTGGGGTTAAAAGGCAATTGAACCACCTGCCCCGTAGCCAAGTTTACCAAACATTCGCAGCCGCATAATTTTCTTTTCGCTTAGTTATGTTACTTTCGCGCCTCTTTAAACAAAGATATGCGTAATCAGAACATTAGAAACATTGCCATTATTGCCCACGTTGACCACGGTAAAACTACTTTGGTTGATAAAATTTTGCACCAGTGCTCGCTCTTCCGCGATAACCAACAAACCGGTGAATTGATATTAGACAACAACGATTTGGAGCGCGAGCGTGGTATTACCATTCTAGCTAAAAACGTTTCTGTTGAATACAAAGACATTAAGATTAACATTATTGATACTCCCGGCCACGCGGATTTTGGTGGCGAGGTGGAGCGTGTGTTAAACATGGCTGACGGTGTTCTTCTATTAGTAGATGCGTTTGAAGGCCCGATGCCTCAAACCCGTTACGTGCTTTCAAAAGCTATTGGCTTGGGTAAAAAACCAATTTTGGTTATTAATAAGGTAGATAAAGAAAACTGCCGTCCTGATGAAGTGCACGAAAACGTTTTCGATTTGATGTTCCACTTAGGCGCAAATGAGAACCAATTGAACTTCCCTACCGTTTACGGTTCGGCAAAACGCGGATGGATGGGTGCTGACTGGAAACATCCGGCAGAAGACGTTACTTTCTTGTTAGATGAAATTATAGGACACATTCCTGCTCCGGAAATTGAAGAAGGAACGGTACAAATGCAAATTACTTCATTGGATTATTCTTCTTACTTAGGTCGTGTTGCCATTGGTAGAATTACCAGAGGTAGCATTACATCGGGTCAGCAGGTGATGTTGATGAAACGCGATGGAACCAGAGTAAAATCTAAAGTGAAAGAGCTTTACATTTTCAGCGGACTTGGAAAATTGAAAGTTGATAAAGTGAACTGTGGCGATATTTGCGCGGTAATGGGTGTAGAAGGTTTTGATATTGGCGATACCATTGCCGATATTGATAACCCGGAAGCAATGAAGCCAATACATATTGATGAGCCTACCATGAGTATGATTTTTACCACGAACACTTCACCGTTTTTTGGTAAAGAAGGAAAGCACGTTACCTCACAAAAAATTCGTGAGCGTTTATACAAAGAGTTAGAAAAGAATTTGGCCTTGCGTGTAGAAGATACTGAAGCACCGGAAAAATTCAACGTGTTTGGTCGCGGTATTTTGCACTTGAGCGTTTTGATAGAAACCATGCGCAGAGAAGGTTACGAGTTAAGCATTGGTAACCCACGCGTTTTGATAAAAGAAATTGACGGACAAAAACACGAACCAATAGAAGTATTGACCATTGATGCACCTGAAGGCGTTGCCGGAAAGTGTATTGAGTTAATTACCCAACGCAAAGGCGATATGTTGATTATGGAACCTAAGGGCGACATGATGCACATTGAATTTGAAATTCCTTCGCGCGGGTTGATTGGATTGCGCACTCAGATATTGAACGTTTCTGCCGGTGAAGCTGTAATGGCGCATCGTTTTAAAGAATACCAGCCTATGAGAGGCGATATTCCGGGACGCTTGAACGGAACTATTTTAGCTAACGCACCGGGTCGTGCCACTGAATACTCCATGGATAAGTTAGCTGACCGTGGTAAATTCTTTATTGCACCAGGTGCCGAAATTTACGAAGGACAAATAATTGGTGAATACACCAAAGCAGGTGATTTAGTAGTAAATGTGGTTCAGGCAAAACAACTCACCAACTTCCGCGCTGCGGGAACGGATGATAAGAGCAATCTTCCTCCTCCAATTAAAATGAGTTTGGAAGAAGCTATGGAATACATTCAGGAAGATGAGTATGTAGAGGTAACTCCGGTATCTATCCGTTTACGTAAAATATACTTAACCGAAAACGACCGCAAGCGTTTTGCCAATAAGGCATTGAGCATGTAAGTCTTACATCTATAAAACAAAAAAGCCTCCCGATTAATCGGGAGGCTTTTTTATATGAGTAAGGGCTTACTTATTTTTTTAGTTCGAAATTAACTACCCCTTGAGTTAGTTTAATACACATAGCAGGAGAGCTATCTTTATTATACGCTCGTAAAGTAATTATCAAAGACTCTGTGCCAAGCAGACTTTTAAGATTAGTGCCGTTATAATTTAAATCGATGGTGGTTGCGCCTGCAGCGGGAGAAGCACTTGTGGAAGCTATCATTTCTCCGTCACCTGAAGTGCCTTGTTTTTTTATGTAAACCTGAGCGCCTGCTAAACCATCCAAATTTGTAGTTGCACCGGATACTGTGAGTTTAAACCCTTTTGCCACCATTGAAGTGATGCGGCTTTCAGTATAGGTAATAGATGCAGCAGTAAATGCAGCTTGCAAATCGGCTTGTTTAATGGTGTCAGTTTGGGTGAATCCTGTGGCTGATGCGAATGGTTGGGCAACAATACAAAGTTCACGATTTTGAACGTTATAAGTAGTTGTTACCTCTTTTCCGCAAGAAGATAACAGAGAAATTGCGCCTGTAATAACAACCGCTGCAAATAAAAACAGTACTGATTTTTTCATGATGTAGTTGGTTTTAGTTGCCGTAAAAATAAATTTTGATTTTTATTAAAGCAAATTAAAATACGCGCCAACCCCATATGGGTAAAAACACCAACAGGTCGGAAAACAAAAAGCCACCTCTTTAGGAGATGGCTTTTTGTAATGTATGGTAAGATGCAGACCTATTTCAAAAAAATTTAAGGAGAATGAATTATGCTTTGTATTTACAAAAACAAAGGTGCTTGCTTAGCGGCACTTACTATTTCTGGATTCGCGGCAAATGCGACAACGGCTCGTTTACCACCTGGGTGGTTTCGCAGGTGCAGTAAGATTGCCGTTGGTCGGGCGACCAAACGCAACATGAAAAATGCCTTTTTCAGTCTCGTAATACTACATCATGTTTCTTATTTATTACTCAATTCTTCCAAGATAGCACCTGTTAACTCAGTATTCGCATTTCATTCTTTTTACTTATTAAATAACACACCAATCTTCGCATTTAGTGACGCTGAGCTATTATTTCGAACTTTTTATTTCGCGTTTCTAAAAATATTTAAAATGTAATAACCCCGAAATAAGAATGTAGCGTTGCCAATTAGTAAGAAAATAGCATTGAATAATAATGTTATGAGCTGCAATAATAAGTTGGAGAGCAGAGGTAGTTGTTTTATTTGAGTATTTGATTATACTTTTGCAGTAAACAACAAAATTATGCCAAGAACCAAAACAAAAAGAAACCAGTGGAGCAATTGGAGCACCCGCAGCCGCTTTGCAAAACCGGTAAACATGCCCGATGTAGGCAGCATGGTTAAAGCCGAACTTTACGAAATTGAAATGAGCATTCCGGCACTTGCCCGAAAGCTGAACGTAAGTGCCGACAGGGCGTACCGCCTGATAAGGCGTGCCGATTGGAAGGTGAGCGAAATAATGAATGTAAGCACCATTCTTTCGCTAAATATTTTTGAATGGTATTTACAAAAAACGCAGCCTCAGGAAACACCACCGGCAGCATCCGCACCGATACTACATACCGTAGCAGAATTGCAGATACTTAGGCAAAAGACTGCCGTGCTGGAAGCCGAAAACAAACTGCTGCGCGAAATGATAGATATGCTAAAGGCGAAGTAAAAAATTTACCGATATGGGGTTATCATGAACATGATTGTGTGTAGCCCGCTTGTTGGTGATAACACCAACATCATTGAATCAGTCCGGCATTACCGTTTTCAATCGGGTAATAAATACATCGGCCGCCATCCAGGCAATTATCAGGGGCAGGATAATTACTAAAACATGTAGTGCCGAATAAACCAACCCGAAATTAATTAGTGTTCCCATAGGCTGAGACACAGCCATTAGAGTATTTTCAATAGAAAGCAGCACAATTAATAGTAAGGACACTCTGGCGGTAATTGTGTGTTTGAAAGTAAAATCTAACAGTATAACATACGCCAACAGCACTATTAAAGGCGGAGAAAGAGCTGTGCCGATGCCATATATAAAATCGTTCAGTACCGTAAGGTTAGTATGCCAATGGTTAAATTCGGCTTTCATATTTGCATTAACAGCAACCGCAGTGGTTATTAAGCAGACAAAAACGTATATCCAGGTAAGGAAGAAAAACTTACGAAAAAACGGAGTATGCTGTGCTAAATGGTGGTGGTAACGAATAAAGTGAAACATATCAGTCTTTTCCATCGGCTATAATTTGTTGCTGTTGCCGGTGTTATTACCAACAACATCCTTTGTATTTACTTCTGCATTCTAAAATCGTTAATCATCAATCGCTAATCTGCATTTTGAATTTAGAATAAGGATTAACGAATGTTGATTTTAGAAGTGTTTATTACCTCAATCCCTTCCTCCAATCCACCTTCTCTGCCACTACAGCCTTCAGCTGGTCTAACGAAACGCGCTCTTGTTGCATAGTGTCGCGGTCGCGGAGGGTAACGGTGTTGTCTTCCATAGTTTGGTGGTCAACGGTAATACAGAACGGGGTGCCTATGGCATCCATTCTGCGGTAGCGTTTGCCTATGGCATCTTTCTCTTCGTAAAAACATTTGTAATCCCATTTCAGGTCGTCAAATATCTCGCGCGCCTTTTCGGGCAGCCCGTC
>CAMBIM010000082.1 GCA_945867505.1 Chitinophaga pinensis | reverse complement strand
CACGATAAAATGAAACTATGATGCTATCTGAAAGAATTAGAAAGATTCGCGAAATACGCGGCTTAAAACAATCGAATGTTGCCCGTGAGTTGAATATTACCCAACAATCGTAATGTAACCTTGAAAACAGAAACAATAACCCTAAACTGGAAACACTGAACAAGTTTTGCGAAGTGGTAAATATTCCGTTGAGTTTTTTATTAGACCCCACTATTCCGGTTAACGATGAGAACGTAGCCTTATTTACTGAAAAAAGTATGGGCGAAATTTACAGTAACTACCAACATTTAAAGAACCGGTTGGATTATTACGAAGAAATTAGAAGCAAGCGCGATAACTTATTTCCGAGTAATACTGCTGCTTAATACTTTCTGCTGCCAAACAAGATACTTCCTACTCTTATAAAGGTAGCTCCGTTTTGCAATGCAATTTTGTAATCGGAACTCATACCAATAGAAAGTTCCTTAAAGCTTTCTGAATCGGCAAAGTATTTCTCTTTTACATGTACAAAGAGTTCTTTTAAGAAGGAGAATTCCTGTGCAATTTTCATATCGTCTATTGTATTAGTAGCCATTGCCATAAAGCCGCAGATGCGAATATTCTTTAATGCAGCATATTCATTTGAACGTAGCAATTGATGCAACTCTTCAATACTTAAACCGAATTTGGTTTCTTCCTGCGCAATAAAAATCTGCAACAGACAATCAATGGCTCTATTATTCTTTTCAGCCTGCTTATTTATTTCCTGCAATAGCTTCAAACTATCAACAGAATGAATCATGCTGACGAACGAAGACATATGCTTTACTTTGTTAGTTTGTAGGTGTCCGATAAGATGCCACTGAATATCTTTAGGCAGTTCTTCTTGCTTCGAAACCATTTCCTGCACTTTATTTTCTCCAAAAATTCTTTGTCCGGCATTATATAGTTGCAAAATATCTTCCACCGGTTTCGTTTTAGATACGGCAATCAGTTGCGCATGGAACGGTTCTATTTCGGCAAGTAGTTGTTTGTATTTTTCGGTATTCATTTATTCAGTAATTCTATTTTTGGTGCTAATCTATATGAAGCGATTTATTCCGTTCCTGTTTCTTTTACTTTCTGCCTGCAAATCGGAACTGCCCGATGTGCCCAAAGATGTAATTGCTATGGAGCAAATGGAAATTATTCTGGCAGACATGCACATTGCCGATGCCGTGGCTGAAACAAAGGCGCAGTTAGGCATGAACGAGAAAATGTTGACGCAGGAATACCACGAGCAGGTGTTTAAGAACCACAACATTACCCGCGAAGAGTTTTTGAAGAGCTATAAATTTTACGAAGCTAATCCAGCCCTACTTAATAAAATGTATGACCATATTTTAGAGAAGATGAGTAAGCGCGAAGAAGCGGTTGGCAAAAAATAATTCAAACAAAAAAACATGAATAAAGTAGTAACAAATGCCGATGAAGCGGTGAAAGACATACCGGATAATGCAGTGCTTATGCTCGGTGGTTTTGGTTTGTGTGGAATTCCCGAAAATTCAATTGCTGCGCTTATCCGCAAAGGAGTAAAAGGACTTACTTGTATTTCGAACAATGCCGGTGTGGATGATTTTGGAATTGGCTTGATGCTAAAAACGCGTCAGGTGAAGAAGATGATTTCGAGTTATGTGGGGGAGAACGCGGAGTTTGAACGTCAACTTCTTTCCGGTGAGTTGGAAGTGGAATTAATACCTCAAGGAACTTTAGCTACCCGTTGCATGATGGCGGGTTATGGTATTCCTGCATTTTTTACTCCTGCAGGTGTGGGAACGGAAATTGCAGACGGAAAAGAAACGCGTGAGTTTGATGGCAAAGAATATTTGATGGAATACGCGTTTAAATCTGACTTTGCTATTGTAAAAGCATGGAAGGGCGATACAGCTGGTAACTTAATTTATAGGGGAACCGCACGCAACTTCAATCCCATGATGGCAATGGCAGGTGAAATTACCATTGTAGAAGTTGAGGAATTAGTTGCCGAAGGGGAACTAGACCCTAACGAAATTCATACACCGGGAATATTTGTGAACCGGATATTTAAAGGAGAGAAATACGAGAAGAGAATTGAGCAAAGAACAATAAGTAAGCAGTAGGCAATTGGCAGTTGGCAAGAAATGCAGACACTACTTTAATACCTAAACACCTTCACACATTAGCACAACGAAATGGCTTTAACTAAAGAACAAATTGCGCAGCGCATAGCGAGAGAATTGCAGAGTGGTTATTATGTAAACCTTGGTATTGGCATACCTACACTTGTTGCCAATTATATTCCTAAAGGAATGGATGTGGTATTACAATCAGAAAATGGGTTGCTAGGCATGGGGCCTTTCCCTACCGAAGAAAAAGTAGATGCAGATTTAATAAATGCCGGTAAGCAGACTATTACTATACTACCGGGCACTGCTTTTTTCGATTCTGCATACAGTTTTGGAATGATACGTTCGCAGCGTATTGATTTGACCGTGTTGGGAGCAATGGAAGTTTCGGAAAACGGAGATATTGCCAATTGGAAAATTCCGGGTAAGTTGATAAAAGGAATGGGTGGGGCAATGGACTTGGTGGCTTCTGCGCGCAACATTATCGTTACCATGATGCAAACCAATCCGAAAGGAGAATCGAAATTACTTTCTAATTGCTCTCTTCCACTTACCGGTAAAAAATGTATTCAGCGGGTGTTGACAGATTTAGGTTTTTATATTATTCACGATGGTGCATTTCACTTAGTTGAAATTGCACCGGGTGTAACTATTGATGAAATAAAAGCAAAGACACTTGGTAAACTTGTGGTAAGTGCTGACTTAAAAACAATTGAAGTTTAAATATGAGGATATGATGATTTGATAATAAAACAGCAAATGAAACTTCATTCTCAAATTCTCAAATTCTCAAATCCTCAAATTCTATTCGCTGTTCTTGCATGGAGTTTATTTGTGCTTCGTTTTGGTTACCGCTACGGTACAGGTGATCAGGTTGAATTACTTCCTTACACACTCTTACTTCAAAATTCAAGTTTATACGAACACGATTTTTTTATTCAAGGTCTGAATGCCTCTGTTCCAAACGAGAGAACAGTAATGGCAAATCTGCTTCTGCCATTTGTCAATCATCTGGAGATTTTCTGTTTCGTTTTTCAGTTGCTGTCAACGGTTGTTTTAATTCTTGGTTTAGAGAAGCTGGCCCGCAGGTTTATTCAAAACAAATATGTTGCGTGGCTTGCCATACTTGTTGCTTTAATTCCGCTTAACGACTTTGCTTTGGGTAATGTGGAATTGTATTCTGAATGTTTTCAGGCGAGCGGCTTGGCAGTGGCAGTAATTGTTTGGGCTATCAATCTTTTTTTAGATAGAAAGTATCTTTTTGCTTCCGCGCTTATGTCCGCAGCAACTTTTATTCAGTTGCTGGAAGGATTAGATGTAATGATGGTGTTGTGCGCCATTCTTTTTATTTCCGCTGTACGCAATGAGGTTAAGTGGAAAGTATTCGTAGGCTTTTTAATCATTTACGCTTTTACAGCAGGTATCTATTTAGTAGTGGTTTTTATGCAGAAGCAGGTGATTGTTGGTGTTTCTAATCAAGAACTATTCAATATACTTTTTGAATTCCGACACCCGCATCACTTTATTTTTTCTGCTTTCTCTAAAACAAAGCTGTTGGTGTTCTTTACTTTAACTGCTTTGTCACTTTTATTTTTTACGCTGCGATCAAAGCAGTTATTTCAGTTGGTGCTGATAGGGCTTGCTGGTGTAATTGTTTACGCAATAGCGGTTGATGGACTGCACAGTGTTTTTATTGGCAACTTTCAGTTTTATAAAGTAACGCAATGGATGAAGTTTTTGGGAGTGGTTGCTGTGTTCGGTTTTGCTGAACAGTATTTATCATCATTTACATCTTCTTTACCTGCTTCATTAGAAAGAGCAGGTTTAATTGTATCCATAGTTCTATGCTGGGTAGTGATACTGAATTATAGTTCTATTCTCCCTTATAAGGTCCCTTTTCAATTATTCGGAATGAAAGAGCAGGACGATATGATTGCCATTTGTGAGCAGATAAAAGAGGTAACGCCACCGGATGCTGTTTTCGTTCAACCGTTTGACAATACAGAACTGAAGTTTTACTCACAGCGTTCAAGTTATGTGGAGTTCAAAGCCAACGTGCGCAACAAAGCATTCGTAACGGAATGGGCTAAGCGTGTTGAAGAAGTGTTTGGCGTAAGTGCACAATTGCAGACTAAAGGTTTCGCGCTACGGCAAAAGGCAGATGCTTATTTTTATAATGCACGGAAAGAGCAGTTAGACTTATTAAAGAGAAAAGGTGTTACTCATATCCTCACTAAAAGACTATATCCGGCTTCAACCGGACAACTAATTTTACACAACAAAACTTATGCGGTATATCAACTATAACGGAAATATTCATGATGCGCATGAGCCTTTGCTACCGGTAAGCAATAGAGGCTTTAGATATGGCGATGGTTTTTTTGAGACCATGGTGATGTTTGACAAAAAAGTGCCGTTGCTGAATTATCATTTCAGTCGCGTAGAATATACGGCACAGGTTCTCGGGGCTCAATTACCTAAGCGTTTCAACATTGAATCGTTTCATAACATGTTGCTCGATTTGGCATTGGTAAATGATTCTGCAATTAATGCCCGTGTGCGCTTGCAATTCTTTAGAAAAGGCGATGGTTTGTATCTGCCGGAGGAAGACGAATTGGGTTATACTTTCAGCCTTGATAAAATTGAGAATGAAAAGTTTGAAACCGTTGATGGTTTAAAAGTGGGTATGCGCGATGATTGCTGGAAACCGGTATCGATGGTGAGTGATTTAAAAAGTTCTAACGCGTTGATGTATGTATTAGCTGCACAGTTAGCCAAGAAGGAAGGTTGGGATGAATGTATTCTGTTGAATGATTCGGAAAGTATAAGCGAGGCAATTCACTCCAATGTGTTTTTGGTAAAAGGAGAGAAGATAATTACTCCGCATCTGGATAGTGGTTGTGTAAACGGTGTAATGCGGGCGTATGTAATTTCAATGTTAGACGATGCCAATTTTGAAGAACGCGAAGTAGAAGCGAAGGAATTAGAAGAAGCAGATGAAATACTATTGACTAACGCGGTGCGCGGTATACAATGGGTGCGCGAGTTTAACGGTAAGGTTTATACCAATAAAAAAGCGGTGGAACTCACCGCTTCTTTAAATAAGGAATTATTACAAACGAATTAGTTCTTCGCTTCTTTAAGTGTCTTCAACTTAGTTTCAATATCCGCCTTCTTGTTTAAGTAGATGTTGTATTTATCTACTCCTACAATGCCTCTCAAATTATTTTCTATGTGCGCGGTTTGGCGGGTTTTAATAATGTTCAGTCTTTCCGCTTCGGTGAGCGACTTAAGTTGTTCTTCCTGACTTTTAGAGCTGGTAACAAGTAACTCTTTCACTTTGGCGTATTCGGCTTCTGCAAGATGCAGTTCGGAGTTAATAGCTTTTAGAACTTGCTCCGCATCTTGCTGTGTTTTCATTAAATAAAAATCGGAAGCAACAGTTTGTTGTGCAAATGAAAACGCCATAACAGCGAACAGAATAATAGCGGTGGTCAGTAATTTTTTCATGTGTTTTATTTAGTAAGGTAAAAGTAGAATTTTAAATGAACCAAATATGTGTTCATTTGTTGCCAATATATGGGTGATAATACGACAGTTCAGGTGTTTTGGTTTCGCAGAGATTTGCGATTGGATGATAATGCGGCTTTATACCATGCACTTAAATCTGGCAAACCGGTGTTGCCGCTCTTTATTTTTGATACCGAAATTCTGAATAAACTCGAAAACAAATCGGATAGCAGGGTTCAGTTTATTCATCAGGAAATTACGCGATTGAATACTGAACTGAAAGAATTTGGCTCATCACTTTTTGTGAAAATTGGCAAGCCTTGGGTGGTTTGGAAAGAGTTGTTGAGCGAATATTCAATAGATACAGTTTACACCAACCGCGATTACGAACCTTATAGAATTACACGCGATGAAAACATCAACGAACTACTGAAAACAAACAGTGTTCGGTTTCATACCTATAAAGACATTGTAATTTTCGAGAAACATGAAGTGCTGAAAGACGACAAAACACCTTACACAGTTTTTACTCCTTACAGCCGCAAATGGCGGTTAAAGCTAACTGATTTTTATCGCAGCAGTTATCCTACGCTTAAGTACGCGAAAAATTTCATTAAGACGGATTCATTCGCCATTCCATCATTAAAAGAGGTCGGCTTTAATGCTACAGATTTTGAATTTCCTCCTCGCAAGGTTACCAGCGATATAATTAAGAAGTACACCGAGCTGCGCGATTTCCCTGCCGTAAACGGAACTACACGTTTGGGACTTCACTTGCGTTTTGGAACATTAAGCTTAAGGAAGTTATTGCAGTATGCCGAGTTACGCAATCAAACGTATGTGAATGAACTTATATGGCGCGATTTCTATCAGCAGATTCTATTTCACTTTCCGCATGTAGCAAAAGGCGCGTTTCGTAAAGAGTATGACCAGATTGAATGGGAGAATAATGAAGCACACTTTGCCGCTTGGTGCGAAGGGCGCACCGGTTACCCCATGGTAGATGCCGGTATGCGCGAGTTAAACGCTACCGGACACATGCACAATCGTGTGCGGATGGTGGTGGCAAGTTTCCTCACCAAACATTTACTGATTAACTGGCAATGGGGCGAAGCCTATTTTGCGGAGAAGTTGTTAGACTTTGATTTAGCTGCCAACAACGGTGGCTGGCAATGGGCTGCCGGTTGTGGTACCGATGCCGCCCCTTACTTCCGCGTGTTTAATCCGCAATTGCAAATGGAGCGCTTTGACCCCGAAATGAAATATGTAAAACACTGGGTGCCGGAGTTTGGAACCGATGCATATCCCGGACCTATAGTTGAACATAAGTTGGCTAAGGATAAAGTAATGGCAGCTTACGGTAAAGCGTTGAAGAGATAGTAGAATAGCTATGCAACATCTCGTTTTTGCAAAACAACCAACCAATGTTACTTTCGCCACCCAATGAAATTTACAGAGGCAAACATTGCTGCTCTTCAAGAACTTCTTTCTTCTCCTAAAAAAATAGGGATTGTAAGTCACCGTAACCCCGATGGCGATGCGTTGGGTTCTTCGCTTGGCTTTAAATTCTTTTTAGATAAGCTGAATCACGAAGTCAAGTTTATTTCGCCAAACGCTTTTACCCAAAACTTAAAGTGGATTCAGGGAACAGAAGAGATACTGGTACACGAAAGCGAAACCGGTAGAAAGGTTTGCGATGCTTTTATTAAGGCGGCTGATATTATTTTCTGTTTAGACTTTAACGCCCTTTCGCGTTTAGAGGGTTTAGGCGATATCATCAAGAATGCCCCTGCGCAAAAGGTGATGATTGACCATCATCAGCAACCTGAAGACTTTGCTTCGCTGGTGTTTAGTAATACTAAATATTGCAGCACTGCCGAAATGGTGCACGATATAATTGTTGATTTAGGTAAGTCAGATTTAATAGACCAGCGTATTGCTGAATGTCTTTATGTAGGTTTAACTACCGATAGCGGTTTCTTTCAATTCAACAATACTACACCTAATGCTTTGCAGGTGGCTGCCTCCTTGGTAGATAAAGGTGCAAAGCCTGAATATGTAAGCGAGAAGGTGAACAATGTGTTTCGTGAAACGCGCTTGCGCTTTTTTGGTTATTGCCTTAACGAGAAGTTAAAATTGGTAAACAACGGCACTGTGGCTTACATGTTGGTTACCCAAGCCGAAATAAAAAAATTTAATTTGCAGGCAGGTGATAGTGAGAGTTTGGTGAACTATCCATTTAAAATTGAAGGAGTGCAGGTGAGTGCTTACTTTAGCGAAGAACCGGATAAGATTAAAATTTCGTTTCGTTCGCGCGGAGAGATAGATGTAAACACGTTTGCCCGCACTTACTTTGAAGGAGGCGGACACCGCAACGCAGCAGGAGGGAAGAGCACTATAGGAGTAGAGAAGACAGAGCAAAAGTTTTTAGAAGCAATAAAACAATTGGCAGTAGGCAGTTGATAGTAAGCAGGAGCAACAAACAACAAAACAGAAACAACAAACTCTTTATAATACAAACCAAAAACAACAACTATGAATCGAATTACAAAACCATTTTTATTAACCCTTACATTATTTGCAGGCATGTTAAGTTCATGCAATGCAAAAGGTAACCAAACAACCGAACAACCAACTGTGGCAACACCTGAAACACCGGCATCTGCTGAAAATCCGAACTGGAAAAACGAACCTGGCATGTATGCCGAATTCAATACCGATAAAGGTATTATTGTATGTAAATTAGAATACCAAAAAACACCTATGACGGTTGGTAACTTTGTAGCCCTTGCCGAAGGTAAAATGGAAAACTGCGGTAAGGCGGTTGGTCAACCGTTTTACGATGGTCTTACTTTCCACCGTGTTATCCCTAACTTTATGATTCAAGGGGGCGATGCTGCCGGCAACGGAAGCGGTTCATTGACCAAGTATGCTTTCCCTGACGAGTTTGATGCAAGCTTACGTCATGACGAACCTGGAGTATTATCTATGGCTAATGCGGGAGCAGGCACTAATTCTACTCAGTTCTTTATTACTCACGTAGCTACCACCTGGTTGAACGACAAACACACCGTGTTTGGAAACGTAGTAGCCGGAATGGATGTAGTAAACAAAGTAGCACAAGGCGACAAAATGAACACAGTAAAAATTATCCGCATTGGAAAAGATGCAGAAGGATTTGACGGACTTAAAAACTTTAATGACAAAGCAGCCGGAGCTAAAAAGAAAGCCGAGGAAGAAGCAAAATTAACATCTATGAGCGCAGAAGAATTAGTAAAAGCAAAATACCCTAACGCCAAGAAAACCGCTAGCGGTTTGTATTATGTAGTTGAAAAAGAAGGAACAGGTGCGCAGGCTACAGCCGGCAAAAATGTTTCGGTTCACTACAGTGGCACATTAGCTAATGGTAAAAAGTTCGATTCGAGCTACGACCGTAACCAACCACTTCCTTTTGTTTTAGGACAAGGACAGGTTATTAAAGGATGGGACGAAGGTATTGCTTTAATGAAAGTAGGCGGTAAAGTAAAATTGATTATTCCTGCCAGCCTTGGTTACGGAGCAAACGGTGCAGGCGGTGTTATTCCACCAAACGCAACTTTGATTTTTGATACGGAATTAATGGACGTTAAGTAGTCTTACCGCTATTAATTGATATAATAACAAAAGGCACTCGCGAGAGTGCCTTTTGTTATTTGATGTTTAGTCATTGCTTGCTGGTCGGCAAGCAATGAGAAAATTAATTTAGTTTAGTTGTTCGGCATGTTCTGCATGAATTGCATACCGGCAAGCAGACCTATAGAACAGCGAAGAATGTAAACGCAGTAAAAGAAACAATGCAAAAACATAGCAAACTAATTTTATTCAATTCTCTGCCATGGTTATTGATTACTGGTTGCCGGCAGCTGGATAGTATTGAGTATACACCCAAAACCAGTCCTGAAACTTTTCTTCAAAATCAACATTGGTTAAAAATACAAGCCGGTAATTTCAGTTTTATCTGGAGCCAGCCAACTTCAACGGTCATCGTTTTTTTTGTGGCCTTCCTAACCATGTATACAGGTTATACCAACTTAAGAAACAGAAAAAAAGAACAATCAAAATTATGGTGGGGTATAGGGCTATTGCTTACCGGTGCCGGAGCCTTGTGTGCCGGTATAAGTTACCAGGCATTGGGTTACGAAATTAAATGTAGTGGCAGAGAATTCTGCACCTGGACCAGTTGGTGGGAAATAATTTACATGTTGTTCTCCGTTCCCGGAATGAACTCGTTTTTAGTGGCTACAGCGTATACCAATACAAAGGGAAATTTCAGAAAAGCAATGATAGCCTATGCGGTTATCAATACAATTGGGTATTCCATTTTACTTTTGTATGGGGCATTGTTTGCCGTCAAGTTTGCCGTATCATTCGAATGTATGTCACTAGTTTCTGCGCCCAGCGTTATCTTTCTGTTGCTATTGCATGGAACAAATCATGCTAAGCATAAAGACAAAATGAATTTACAACTTCTTGTTACATGGCTCTTATTCGTTCTGGTTGGAATAACCTATGGTGTTTATCTCTATTCAGGCGCTGGTGTATGGCTATGGCAAAAAGGTATTTGGTTTACAGAAAACGATGTGCTGCATGTGGGTATGATTTGCTGGGTTTACTACATCTTAAAAAAACTACCAAATGCAATTATCGATTTAGATTAAACTTTTGTAGGCATAAGGCTAAATTAGTTCTAGCCGGAGCGAAGGGAAAGCAAAGAACTGTCGTCCAACTACAGATAACTCATTTAATCTTTAAACCCATACGCTATTACATGAAGCAAATTCACACCACCATCGTTCTATGCCTTTTGGCTATTGGTCTTAATGCACAGTACAATAACCTTTGGATACCCGATACTATTTCGGGAACCACTTTTAACCTGAACATGGTGGATACCTTTAAGCAATTGCGCAGCGGTAACCAAACCATAACGGCTGGTATTAATGGCGATTTCTGGGGTCCCACTCTTTTCTTTAATCAAGGCGATACGGTGCACATGAACGTGCATAATTACCTGAACGATTCCACCACTTTGCACTGGCATGGCATCGCCTAATATGTCGCCCAAGCAACAAATGGTGCATCATGTAACCACGTTTGCACTTACACCTAAGTACGAAAACAAATGGGCAGGAGTGTATGTGCCTTTAAGTGTTGATGTGTTTGGCAACGTAAGCCTTGGCACAACACTTCGCTTA
>CAMBIM010000081.1 GCA_945867505.1 Chitinophaga pinensis | reverse complement strand
GATATCTGTAAAATATGGAATCGGTTAGGTAAGGAGAACCTGCTGTATAAATTGCCTGTAAATCTTCCAGGATAGGAGCATAGCGGCTGTAGGGAATTTGAATTGTATCTTTATAAGAATCTTGCTTAATGTAAATTTCTCTTAATGCTAATTTTTTAGCATCGGTTACCCAATCGCCAATACCACCCCATGGGTTGTAGCTACAATCAACAGTATCTATAGGAAAGACCTGCGCCCTCACTTCCCCCAACAATAAACCCAAAACAAAAAACAGGTAAAGTTTTTTCATAGCATTTTCAATTTCACCATAAAACTAACCACCTTGCTTGATAAAGAAAGCAATAGGAGCGTAGCGCGTAAAATTTTACACTTCTGTGACAAGTGCCCTAAATGAAGCTTTGTTACTTGTTTCTCTACCGTGGCATCTGTTCTGCGCAGGCTTTGTCCGCAACAACCCTTCGTGAGAAGCAAAAAAGCTGCCTTACGGGGCAGCTCTTACTTTTATGTTTAAGAAGGGGATTACCTTCTTTTATTTTATTAGAACATAGTAGGGCAATGGCCCGGGCGAGGTTTTTTGCGGAACGCGCCTTGATACATTAAAGAGATTTCGGGCGCGCCTACCGTTTTGGTAGCCGGCAATAGTTTCGAGATATTAAAATCGTAACTCAAGCCCATGCTAAAGCCTTTTACATCTAAGCGACTGCTTACAATTACAGCATCGTATAACCCGCGATACTGTGCGCCAAACGAAAGAGCCGTTTTGCTCAATTTAATATTGCCCAGTTTGGTTTTTAAGTGGCAGCCTACATTAAACTCGTATGCTTTGCCTTGCACCAGCACCATAAAGTTGGGCATAATATCTACCCGGTCGGTTACCGGTATAGTAGCCCCGCCATGTATGGTAATTTTCATGGCCAGCTTTTCGGCTTTGGTAGCTCCATCTACCCCGCTTGGTTGAAACGATATTTTGGGTTGATTGATATGGCTTAATGCAAAGCCGCAATACATGTTTGTTCCCTTGCGGGTCATAGCGCTGTAAAGCAAACATCCAGCCGCATCGGCAAAAATTATTCGTGACTTACCAAAATATTCGCGGTTGCCGTTAGCATCTACCGTGCCCGTGTTAGGGTCGTATTGCGAGCCATAAATAGCGCGCGATTGGTTAATGCTGCGCACATTCAGCCCCCCCTGCAAGCCGGCAGAAAGTTGCATGGTGCCTTTGCGGTTAAGCATAAAGTGGTAGGCAAACGATAGGTCTACGTGATTCGAATTCAAATTCAAATCGCCCGCCTGGTCGCTAAAGAAAGATAGCCCCAAACCCGCAAAACTGTTGGCCTTGGTAAACTTGCCCAGCGCCACATCGGCACCACCTGCAAACGTGCGGTAGGTATTGCTTTTACTAAGCGTAACCCACTGCGTACGAAAGTTGGCATAGGCGCGGTAGTCGCCCGCGTTCATACCCGCTAAAGCCGGGTTAAGAACCATGGGCGATGAGTTGTATTGCGAGAAGTGTAAATCCTGCGCAGCCAACCGGCCGCATAGCATAAGACCTACCCCCACAAAAGTTATGGCTTTGTGTAAATACTGTTTCATAAAAAAGTTTTTTCTTGGTTAGGCACTTCTATCATCACCGGTTTGTTATTGTTATTTTTCTGAAAAAGAAAAGTAACGTAGTGGTGCTTAATAGGCTTACGCGCCTACTCCTAAATTCTTAACTACAACTACTAAAATCCTGAACCTTCGCGGCTTCTAAAGCCGTTGTCTTTGCGCAACAAATCTTCGTAAACCGAAAGTTTGTTGTTCAAGCGCTTATATTCTTCTACCACCTGTGAGAAATTAAGACGGTCGAACATTTGAAGGTTTTCGTCATTCACAGGAATATCGAAAGCCAACAAGAACGAAGTTTCAATTTTCATTACATCGCAAAAACGTTGCATGGTTTCCATTTTAAGGTTACCAGCTTTTGTTTCCAGGCAGCTATAAGCCTGTTGAGTAATTTTCATTTCTGAAGCAACTGCTGATTGCTTATAACCACGGTGTTCGCGGATTTTTCTGATTCTGTCTTGTAACATTTGTGTTGGATTTAATTGTTTTTTAAAAAGGTTGAGAAATTATGTTTGAATGATTTTATCTTACAATGCTGATATTTCCGTGTTTCAATACTTTACCTCCGTTTTGGCAGGTGCCTTCCATTACAAATACAAATACTTCATTGGCTGCCGGTGCACCGTTTACTTTACCATCCCAGGTTTCGTTTATGTTTTGGGTTTGAAAAATCAGCCCTCCCCATTTGTCAAATACTCTGAAATAGTCGATAGCGGCTAATGCTTTTGATGCAAAGAAGAGTTCATCGTTCAAGCCATCGTTGTTAGGTGTAAATACGTTAGGCACAAATACAGATTCTGGGTCGCAGGCTACTACTCTTATCAGCACCGAGTCGGTAGTTTGGCAACCAAAACTGTTAGTGCCGGTTACATAAACGGTTTGTGTTTGGCTGGGGTAGAAATTAGTTTGGCGGCAGGCAACGCAGCTAAACGAATCGGCTGCTGCCCATATATAGCTTAGGTCATCTGGCGAACTGGCATACATAGCCACCTCGGCATTAGGTGTAGTAGTTACGCTTTCCGAAATTTGAACGATAGGCAGTGGGTTAATGTGTACGGTTACTAAAGCGGTATCAGCTTCGCAGGTTTGTGCGCTGGCTATTACGGTAAACGTAGTTTCGGTTTGTAAACCGTAACCGGTTGGGTTATCGGTATTAGCATTTATGAAATGAGCTGCCGGAGTCCAGTTATAATTTACTCCACTCTCTGGTGCATTGGCAACGCTTGCCTGTAATTCGAAAGTATCAAGTGCGCAAATGGTTATATCTGCGTTGGCAATTGCCTCTAGTTTGTCAATTACGCTAACTGACACTTGTGCAGATACCGAGCAGCCTAAGCTGTTAAAGCCAGTAGCCGTGTAGGTAATAGAATCAAGTGCTGTGCAAATAGGTTGAATAGCCGATGAATCGTTTAAGAAAGTAGCCGGTGACCAAGCCATGCGGTGTGCAGTGCCTATGTTCAGCTCTACTTCTGCACCTCTACAAACTTTAAAAGTAGAATCGGCTAAAAGCGGAAGTTGCTCGGCAGTAACGTGCATGGTATCTGTAGTAGTGCAGCCATATTGGTTGGTAGCAGTAACTGCATAAGCAGTGGTAACAGCCGGCACAATGCTCACGCTTGAGCAGGTATCGCAACTTAAATAGCTGGCTGGAATCCACTTGTAATTGTCAAGACCCAAAGAAGCTACGGTTATAGTTTCACCGGCACATACTGTAGTGTCGCGTAATTGAAATACCGGTGTGCTATGTGTAGTAACAGCAGGCAAATCGTAAGGTACCGAGCAGCCTACATAGTCTTCCAGAATAAATTTTGGCGCAAAAGCTCCTAACTGGGTATAAGTATGGCTGAAAATGGTGGAGTCTTTAACCAGGTTACCATCGGCTAAATCGCAAGCCATAATTTTAGTGTTGGCAGATACGGTTGCAGTAACAACTACCTGCATTGGAAAACAACCATCAGTAGGTGTTATGGTAAACACACCACTTGGGCCTTGCACTTCAATTAGGTTAGGGTAGGTGATGGTATCGGTGCATCCATTCGAAGTTTTTAAAGCTAAGCGCACAGTAAATACGCCCGGATGAAAGTAAATATGAGTAGGGCTGGCTGCTGTATCGGCATAGCCGTCACCAAAATCCCAAGCGTATTTTAGAATTGGTTTGTTTGCCGTGCTGTTAAAAATAGCTACAAATGGCGGGCAAGGAGAAAAACGTTGGTTAACTGAAAAATCAGCAACTATTTCTTCAATAGTTATATAGTTTGTTTTTACTACTGTGCTATCGCAGCCTACACCGTTGGTAATGGTAAGCGATACAGTATACACTCCCGGGTTTGAGTATCTATAAACAGGGTCTTGTAGGGTTGATGTGCTTCCATCGCCAAAATCCCATGAATAACTGTAGGTGCTAATATTGCCCGATGTGCTATGAAAACTCATTGGTAAATTAGGGCAACCAATTCGGTCAGCGTAAAAACTGGTATTTGGCTTGTGGCTGTTTAAGGATACCGGAATGGTAACCGGCACACTACAGCCGTTACTATCGGTTAGCATCACCACAACCGAATAATTTCCGTTGCTGGTATACCCGTGGTTGGGGTTTCCTGTGCTAGAAGTTGTGCCATCGCCAAAATTCCAAGCAAACTGCGCTATGTTAGGAGTGTTATTGGTAAACACTACAATTGTTGTATCGGTGCAACCTGCGGCTGGTATGTTAGCTGTTACACTAGGAACAAAACCTGGTATAATGGTAATGTAGGCCGTTTTTGTTACAGAGTCTGCACATGCGCCAATGCTGTTGGATAGTTTCACGGTATATACCCCAGGTGCTGTGTAAATATGTGTAGGGCTGTTAGTGGTGCTGGTTGCTCCATCTCCAAAACTCCAGATTGAGTTGCCTGAAAAATTTGAACTGTTATTAAAACGTATTGGTTCCCCTGTGCAGGCTTCTTGTTTGTTAGAACTGAAATCTACAATGGGGTCAACCGCTGTTATTCGTAATTGTGCAAAATCCGTGCAGCCTTCGGCACTGGTAACGGTAAGTTTAGCAAACTTGCTTTCCTGTATATAGGTATACGATGGATTCTGAACGGTAGAGGTTACAGAATCATCTAAAACCCAAAGGTAAGTTAAGCCGGTACCGGTAGAAGTATTTGTAAAGCTTACCAGTTGTGGAGAGGTGCAACTTGTTTGGGGCGAAGCTGTAAACACTGCATCCGGTTTTGCAGCAACATGCACAAACAAAGGTTTGGTTAAATTAACGGTGCAATGGTTTGAATCCTGAACTACCAGCGTAATATCATAATCGCCAGGTTGTTGGTATATATGGCTTGTATTTAATCCGCTGCTGGCGTTGCCATTGCCAAAGCCCCAGGCATAATCCGTAATGGGGGCATTGCCTGGTGTTACCTGACTATTTAAGAAAAGCGTATCGTGATCACAAATGTTGGTTCTTAAAGCAGTAAAGTCTACTTGTGGTAATCTGAAAACTAAAACCGACTTCGTAATAGAATCTGTTTCTGTTCCGTTGGTTACCACCAACTTTACACGATAAGTACCGGATAAGTTGAAGATAGCTGATGGGGTAGTTATGTTACCGGCAGAGTTTCCGTTGCCAAAATCCCAATGGTGAGAAATAATTCCTGTGGTGGTAGTAGAAGTACTGGTAAAGTTAGAAAGCAAAGGAGAGCATCCCGAGTTTCTATCAACGGTATAGTCTGCATGTATAGTAGCAAACAAGTTGACAGAGAGTGAAAGTAAAATCAAGAGTATTAAATTCTTCATGCGTAATTTCTTGCTCCTGTTTACGCCTGTATCTATTTCTATGATTCTGTTTCAAGGGCTTTAATTACAACGCCCGCAATAAGATTTAAATGGTTAATCTTTTATGGAACAAGGTTCTTGTTGTTTGAATTGGTTTTAATATTGTTTTAGTCAACATATAAGTTTACAACTACTTTGTGTAGCTGGTTTTTTGATGTTTTAAATGCAGCCAATACCTTACTATTATTGCCCCATAATTCAAACTATGGCATTAACTCCTTCTAATATGATACCGCTTGGCACGGTAGCTTCAGACTTTATTTTATCTGATTCGGTTTCAGATAGAACTCTTTCGCTAAGCAATGCAAGAGGAGAGTTGGCTACTGTAATTATGTTCATTTGTAACCATTGCCCCTATGTAAAACATGTAAATGCTGAAATAGTAAAACTTGCAAACGATTATGCAGCCAAAGGAGTAAAGTGTATTGCCATTAGTTCTAACGATGTGGCTTCTACCCCCGAAGATTCTCCAGAGAAGATGAAAGAAACAGCACTAAATGAAGGTTATTCGTTTCCTTATTTATATGATGAAACACAAGCTGTAGCCAAAGCTTATGATGCCGCCTGCACGCCCGACTTCTACATTTTTGATGCAGCCATGAGATTAGTTTATCGTGGGCAGTTAGATGATTCTCGCCCCTCTAATAAAATACCGCTTACCGGTAAAGATGTGCGTGATGCTTTAGATAATTTGCTTGCTGGTAAAGATGTTTCACCATTTCAGCGGCCAAGCATTGGCTGCAACATCAAGTGGAAATAAGCTAACTGCTAACCATTTCTATATTCGCGCACTAAATTTTTATCATGAATAAAGTATTAGTTGTATTTGCCTTTGCATTGTTATTGGCTTCTTGCAATCCTAAACAGGCTTGGCAAAAACGCACTATTGAAAATGCCGAAAAGGCATTAATGGAACAAGCTAAAAAAGGCAAGGTTGATACTGCAGGTGTAAATGCACTTTTAAAAGATTACGAAACCTTTGCCGATAACTACCCAAGCGATACCAATGGTGCTGCTTATCTTTTTAAAGCAGCAGATTTTTATAGGTACATGCACAAGCCGATTCGCAGTATTGAGTTGTATGCCAAAGTTTACGACCGCTATCCTGCGGCAGCTAAACGCCCTTACGCCTTGTTTTTGCAGGGTTTTATATATGAGAATGAAGTTGGGAACCCTACTGCCGCTAAAAATTTGTATGAAAAATTTTTAGCAGTTTACCCATCGCATCCTATTGCTAAAGATGTAAGAGCCTCTGTTGAAAACTTAGGAAAAACACCTGAGCAGTTAATTCAAGAGTTTCAGGAAAAAGCTGCGCAAGATTCATTAGCGCAAGTTGCCCAATAACGTTTATTCTTTTTATTAAGCAACGCCACTTCTAAAAACATTGGGCATTGCTTTTTTAAAGCCATGTTTAAAACATTTAATGCTTGTCCGTTTAGTTATACCAATTTGAATCCGCGCCTAAAAAGCTAGTCGTTCAAAAATATCAATACCAAAATACCTTCTGTTGAGCCGATAGCAAAATTCATCAAGGTAGTTTTGTAAATATTCTCCATCTATTCTATGGTATGCATAATCAATAGCTCATCTTCCTTTCGAAGTGTCCATTTCGGGCCGTGCTTTTCCCCAGATATTCTATAGATTGAGGAATGCTGTATTCGCGTGTAGTCAGATACCATTAGCTCGAACGTATTTCGGGCTACTCCTGCTCGTCTTTTGAACTGTTCTGGCTTTAATTGTTTGACATTTTTCCATTTCATTCCCAAGTTTACCTACTCTATTTCGCCAAATCCTTATCTGCACTCATTTCTTATCAAGTTGCAAGTGTGAATTAGGAAAGAGGTCAATTCTTTTTCTGCAATTATGCCTGACCACCAAGCATTGTATATGCGTGGTATATCTTTAAGAAACGAGCATTTATTTTATTACAGGTTTTCTTCAATAAGAAAGGCAAAGTTAGTTCCTCTCTAGAGCGGATACATACCCCTGCGGGTAATAATCTTAAACCTGCAAGGTCTACGCAAAGCTGGAACTGCTTGTATTGAAAGTGTACTAATAGAAAGAAGTTAAATAGGAGGTTAACAGATATGATAGATGTTGAGAGGGGAAGACAAATTTGATTTTAAAAAGGAGGTAGATGCCATGAGGTAAGGGACATGAAGGTCAAACTACAATTCTGGAAAGCTAATTGTCGATTTGGAGATTCACTTCTCCTTTCCGATTTAATCCCGGTGAGAGTAATCTATTAATGATTTACTTCTTCTTAAAATCTCCTCGTTTCCATGAGCGGATAAATTCTGCCCATGCCAATGGGTTGAAGATGTTTTGCGGTGGAGTTTGTCCGTAGTAATAGGTCTTGGCACTGTTCATGCGCAATGAGCGCGAGCCTGCTTCCCCACCGTCCAACTCTAACTTCTCACCCAACTCTGCAAGGCGTTCTCTATCCATATTGCGTCTGGCGCGTTGTATATCGTCATCGGGCAATTGTAAATCCATAAACGCTTCATGAAAATTATCGCGGCTGCCCCACGGGTAAATTATAGTGTTAGGCAGGTAAACATCGCTCTTGGTCATTACCTGAATAACCGAAAATTTATCGTTCTCCAGCTTGGCAGGCATTATATACATCACCGGTGTAAAACCAATACAGGTAAAGTAAAGTGTATCAGACTCGCGCGCGGCAAACGAAAAGAAACCATCCGGCCCCGCTGTGGCCACCCTTCCGCGGTTAACAATGGTAATGTGCGCAAACGGTACCCCCATTAAACTATCGGCAGTTAATGCATAGCCCGAGAACTGAATAAGGCGGTCGGCTTTTTGTGCAAAAGGCTGCGCGTAAACGGCAAGCAGGAATAGTACGGCAATAGATAATTTTTTCACGCAACGAATTTATAAATCAAGAACTCATTTACAGCTAAATATTGTGCCATGCGTGTGGCATTGAGAAGTTTTAACGAAATGAGGAGGTGAATATGTCATGGTGGGCGGAGTCGAACCATATTCTCCTAAACCCTTCAACTCCGCTCGGTATGGCATACTGCTCCTGCATAGCTTTTCTCCGTTTGTGCATTGAACGTTGAAAACCATTTTGTGCCGAACAAATAGTTCTGTGCTTTGTTATTTTCACGCCACCATTATAAAAGCAAAATACATGATAAATCTTCGCTCAACCGACCACTTTGTAAACCGCCACATTGGACCCGATGAAAATCAAACTGCCGAAATGCTGAAAGCTATTGGTATAAATAGTTTGGAGGATTTAATTTCAGAAACTGTGCCTGCCAACATCCGCAGAAATGAAAAACTGAACCTGCCCGATGCCCAAAGCGAATACAATTATTTACGCGAGCTGAAGAAGAAGGCGGCTAAGAATAAAGTGTTCCGTTCTTACATCGGCTTGGGGTATTACAACAACATTACACCAGCTGCTATTCGTAGAAATATTTTAGAGAACCCGGGTTGGTATACCCAGTATACGCCTTACCAAGCGGAGATTGCACAAGGAAGATTAGAAGCATTGCTGAATTTTCAAACCATGGTGAGCGACCTTACCGGTATGCCGATTGCCAATGCTTCGTTGTTAGATGAAGGAACAGCAGCGGCAGAAGCCATGCACATGTTCTGGGGTTTAAAGAATAAGAAAGATGCGCTGCACAATAAGTTTTTTGTTTCATTGCTCTGCTTACCGCAAACTATCGATGTGATAAAAACCCGCGCAGGAGTTTTAGGCATTGAAGTGGTTATTGGAGATTACAACACGGTTGAATTAGATAAAGATTTCTTCGGTGCCTTGCTGCAATATCCGGCAATGGATGGTAGTGTGTTAGACTATAAAGCATTTACAGAGAAGTGCCACGCGCTGGAATGTTATGTATGTGTAGCTACCGATTTGTTGGCACTTACTTTATTAACTCCACCGGGCGAGTTTGGTGCTGATTGTGTAGTAGGAAATTCTCAGCGCTTTGGTGTGCCAATGGGTTATGGCGGACCTCATGCCGCTTTCTTTGCAACTAAAGATGATTACAAAAGAATTTTACCGGGAAGAATAATTGGTGTGAGCGTTGACAGCCAGGGCAAACCGGCACTGCGTATGGCATTGCAAACAAGAGAGCAACACATCCGCAGAGAGAAAGCAACTTCTAACATCTGTACAGCACAAGCATTGTTGGCTATCATGAGCGGTATGTATGGCGTGTATCACGGTGCTGATGGGGTGAAGAATATTGCCATGCGCGTTTACACGCTGGCTTCTATTCTTAGAAAAGAATTACACCACCTCGGTTTCAAAATAACCAACCAGTATCATTTCGATGCCTTGAAGATTGATACCACCGGTCATGAACAAAAGCATGATTTTATTCATCAATTGGCCGTGAACAAGGAAATGAATTTCTATTACGATACTAACGGTATTTATATTTCGTTAGATGAAACCACACAACCGGAAGATGTAGTAGATATTGTAAACGTTTTTGCTTGTGCCGTTGGTAAAGACGATTACACCTTCGATATTTATCGTTACGCGCCACAGCCGTTGGAATTGCCAACCGGTTTAAAAAGAACTTCAACTTACTTAACGCATCCGGTGTTCAACACTCACCGCAGCGAAAGCCAATTGATGCGTTATATCAAGAGTTTAGAGAACAAAGATTTGTCGTTGACTAAGTCAATGATTGCGCTCGGCTCTTGCACCATGAAGTTGAATGCAGCAGCAGAACTTGAACCTATCAGTTGGGCAGAGTTCGCCAACATTCACCCGTTTGCGCCTAAATCGCAAGCTACCGGTTACTTAGAAATCATTACCGCGCTAGAAAACTATTTAAGTGAGATTACCGCCTTCTCGGCAACTTCTCTTCAACCTAATTCAGGAGCACAAGGTGAGTATGCGGGCTTGTTAGTTATCCGCGCTTATCAAAAAGATATTGGTCAAGGTCATAGAGATGTTGCCTTGATTCCGGCTTCTGCCCACGGCACAAACCCTGCTACAGCAGTAATGGCTGGTTTGAAAGTCGTTGTTGTAGCAACCGATAGCCACGGTAATATTGACTTTGCCGATTTGCTGAAAAAAGCGGAAGAGCACAAAGACAATCTTTGCTGCTTAATGGTTACTTATCCATCTACACACGGTGTGTTTGAAAGTGCCATTAAAGATATTTGCGAGGTAATACACGTCAATGGCGGTCAGGTATATATGGATGGCGCAAACTTAAATGCACAAGTTGGTTTAACAGCTCCGGGCATTATTGGTGCCGATGTAAACCACATCAACTTGCATAAAACATTTGCTATTCCTCACGGTGGAGGAGGCCCCGGCATGGGACCAATTTGTGTAGCTAAACATTTAGCCCCTTATCTTCCGGGTAATGCAGGGGCAAAGACTGGTGGTGAAAAAGCGATAAATGGCGTTTCTTCTGCACCTTATGGTAGCGCGAGTATTCTTTTAATCAGTTATGGTTATATACGTATGTTGGGTGCAACCGGTGTAACCGATTCTACTAAGTATGCCATTCTAAACGCTAATTATATGAAGGCGCGTTTAGAAGAATACTACCAGGTGCTTTATGTAGGTAA
>CAMBIM010000080.1 GCA_945867505.1 Chitinophaga pinensis | reverse complement strand
AGGGAGGTAGGCATTACGTAGGTATCGCTACATACAGATTGCGGGGAAGCATAAAAAACAATAATACCCGCTATGAATGCCCACTGTTGGGTTTTTAAATATTTACTAATAACATGTATGTAATACAACGAGGCTGCCAAAGAAATAAGGCATTGTATAAATATTACTTTAAGAGGAGAGCTACCTATTAACTCAAGGAAAAATAGAAATAAAGGATAACCAATTGTTCGCTCATCAAGTAAGGTTGCAACCCCGTGCAGCATATCGTAAACAATCTGATAATACGCAAACGTGTCTCTGGTTGCTCCAGGTATAGCGTAATAAAAGAAAAAAGGCAAACGTGTGACAACAAACAGCAGAACTAAAGTTAGAGGGAAAAAGTTTTTTCGTAAAAAGCTATTTGCGGTTAATGGTATATTCATAAAGCAAAAAACAACAAAAAGATGTTGCTTGTAGAATTGGCTTTATAAATAGAAATATTCTGCATTACTGCAATAATAAAAATAAAATTTTCACTTAGTAGTGAAGTCAATTTGCTACCATAAATCAATAACTTAAAATTAGCTATCTCTTCCGTTTCGGCTTTTGTCCTCTTGTTTTTGGCTTGCCGTATTTCTCGCGCATTTTATCGGCACGGGTTATTTTTGGGCCGTTTACTTTTTTGTTCTTGTCTATCTTTTCGTGAAAAGCTGGACTGGTGGGTTCTTTTCGCGGAGCTTTTAAATCCATGTTGGGTTGATACACCTTTGGCATTTCATCGTGCGTAAGCTCGGTAGATATTTCAAGTGCATCGGGTAATTCCAGCACCGGAATTTTAAAATTCATTAAGGCTTCTATACGGTCGCGCCCATCGTTTTCATTTGGGGTAATAAAGGCAACGGCAATTCCCTTTTTATCGGCACGCCCCGTTCTGCCTATTCTATGTATATAGTTTTCAGGCACTTCCGGCAAATCGAAATTGATAACGTGCGTTACTTCCGAAATATCTATACCCCGCGCCACAATATCGGTAGCAATAAGCACCCGATTTTCGCCTGCATGAAACTGCCGCACGGCTTCAAAGCGGTGGTTCTGCGATTTGTTGGAGTGAATAATTCCAGTCTGCCCCGCAAAGTTGGATTCTAATTGTTCGAACACTTCATCTGCTAATTTTTTGGTGGCAGTAAACACCAGCACTTTCGTCTTCGCCTCATCATTCAACAATAATCGCAGCAAGTTTATCTTGGTATAAAAATTAGGAACTTCATAAGCCGTTTGTAAAATGTTAGCCAACGGGGTACCGGTAGGCGCGGCTTCTATTTTTACGGGTTGATTAAAGAAATCGTTAATCAATATTTCTACATCATCGGTCATTGTTGCCGAGAACATAATGTTCTGGCGCTTAAGCGGCAGCAAATCAAGAATGAGTTTAAGCTGCGAACGAAAACCAAGATTCAGCATTTCATCTACTTCATCTATCACCAATTTTTTAATCGCCTTTACCTTCAATACTCCTTTCAGCGAAAGGTCAATCAGCCTGCCAGGTGTAGCCACAATAAAATCTGCCCCTTGCAATACCTGCGCGATTTGTGTGTTAATGTTAGTACCGCCATAAACACCAATTGCTGTAACCGACATGTATTTGCCCAGCTTTTTAATTTCTTCCAGCACTTGCACCACTAACTCGCGCGTAGGCACAAGTATTAACACCTGCGGATTTTTTTCTTTCGAAAATTTCCATTGGCGAAGGCAGGGGAGCAGGTAAGCAAACGTTTTACCCGTACCGGTTTGGGCAATGCCCACTACATCGCGCCCGCTCATAACCACTGGCAACGCTTTGTGTTGAATGGTGGTAGCTTGTGTATAGCCTAAATCGTTCAGCGCGTTTAACAGCGGAGTGCTTAGATTCAATTCATCAAATTTCATCGGTTGCAATTTTGCGCGAATGTACACAACACGTAGACTTTCTAAGTTTTTAAACTCTTAAAGTCTTTTCAGAATTAAATTACTTTTTATTTTGTGGCATAATTATGACACAAGAAGTTTTTGGCACCACCCATTTTGATGAAAAGGCAGTAGTAATTACGTTACTGATATTTGGCATTGCCGAGGCACTGTTGGGGGCTTACGGTAATTCCAAACGAACCATGCAGGACTATATAACCGAGCTGGTAAGCTTTCCGCAGTTGACCATTTTAATTCAACCGGGTATTATACTACTGGTTGGTTTTTTAGGAAGGCAATATTTTCCTGGTTTTGAAAATAAGTTTGCTTCGGTAGCTTACGGGTTTCAGTTTATTATTCTTTTACTTATTGAAGATTTGCCTCAGTATTGGTGGCACAGGTTAGCACATCATTCGCCTCTTCTCTGGAAATTTCATGTAGCTCATCATGCTGCACCGGCTATGGGCGTGGGTGTGGTGTTTCGCAACGCTGCTTTGTATTATCTGCTTATGCCCAATATTTGGTTTGCATCCATAGCGGTTTTTCTTGGTTTTGGTAAAGTGTATGTGGTTTATACGGCTCTCAAATTACTGATAATAATTGGTGCGCACAGCGAGGTGCGGTGGGATAGTTTTTTCTATCGTTACAAAATTCTTCATCCGCTGGCGTGGTTACTTGAACATACTATATCTACACCGGCTACGCACTTTGCACACCATGGTTTAACTAACGATGATGGCATAAGCAACAACAACGGCAACTTTGGTAATATGCTTTTTATATGGGACCAACTTTTTGGCACGGCTAAGTTTACCCGTAAATATCCTTCGGTATTTGGTATAGAAAACGACCCGAAGGATTCTTGGTATGTAATGTTGTATTATCCTTTTGTAAAATCGAAGAAGGATAGTAGCGCGTTGAAATAAAATGTGTTCACTTGTTTTAAATTCACCGCTGTGCAGGAAGGAATACAACTCAACAAATACATTAGTTCATCGGGTTTTTGCTCACGTAGGGAAGCCGATAGATATATTGAAGAAGGTCGCGTAACCATTAACGATGAAACTGCTTTGCCCTCCGCGCGTGTGCAGGCTGGCGATGTAGTAGCTGTAGACGAAGAGAAGATTAAAGTAAGCCGCAAACAGAGTTTGTATCTCGCTTTCAATAAACCCAAAGGAGTAACCAGCACCACCGACCCTAATGATAGAAGTAATATCATCTATTTTATCAACCACCCCAAACGTATTTTCCCCATTGGCAGATTAGATAAAGATTCAGAAGGTTTAATTCTGCTTACCAATGATGGGGACATTGTAAATAAGATTCTTCGTGCCGGTAACGAGCATGAGAAGGAATATATAGTTACGGTTAACAAAGCCATTACTCCCGAATTTATAAAGCGTATGAGCAGTGGACTACCGGTGCTGGGTGAAAAAACAAAATCATGTGTGGTGCGCCAACTCGGTAACCGTAGTTTTAAAATAATTCTTACTCAGGGCTTGAACCGGCAGATAAGACGCATGTGCGAGTTTCTCGGTTATGATGTAATGACCCTCAAACGCATTCGCGTAATGAATATTAGCATAGGAAACATACCGGTAGGCAAATGGCGCAACCTTTCGTTTGCCGAAACCGAAGAACTAAACCGAATGGTTTCCGGTTCGGTTAAAACCGAAGAGGCTTCGGTACAGAAGAGGAAGAAGAGAAAGTAATTATTTGTCTGTTTACTTTTGCAGTTTATTCCGCTTGTATTCACGGAACGAAACCATCTTTTGGCGTTGTGCATCCCACAAATTTGCCTGAACGGTTTTCAAACTTTGCCAGAATGTAATAGTGTTCGTATGCTTCTGAAAAATTGGATTCTCGCGATGCACTTTAGGTAAGTTGTAATTAGGAATTGCCGGACTTAAATGGTGAATATGATGAAAGCCGATATTGCCCGTTAACCAGTGACCAATCCACGGTAGCTTGTAATAGGTGCTTCCTTTCATTGCAGCGACTACATAGTTCCAGTTTTCTTTCCCGCTTTTATAAATGTGCTCGTATTGGTGTTGGATATAAAAGAACCAAAGCGCGTAAGCCCCAAAGAATAACAGGTTGATGAACTGCACAATCAAAAATCTTCCGGGACCAAGTAAGTAAGCGAACGCGGCATACACTAAAATAAACATGGCGTTGCTGATGTTTACGCTCTTCTTTACTTTCTTAAAGTAATCAGTATCTAAAAAAGCAAAGCGGTTGTACACAACCACATAAAGAAACCCTCCGATAGTAAATAGGTAAAACGGATTGCGGTAAATGCGATACCACAATTTTTTCTTCCAACTCAACTTAGCATAATCTTCGGTTGAAAGACATTCAATATCGCCAATATCGCTGAACTCTAATTGCCCGTTATGCGCATGGTGAAAGCTATGGTTCTTCGCCCAATACTTGTAAGGAATTAAGGTGCAAATGCTGCAAATGGTTCCAATAATATCGTTAGCGGTTTTACTTCTGGTGAAAGAACTATGCCCGCAATCGTGTTGAATGATGAAAATTCTTCCAAGAATAAATCCGTTCAAGATGGCAACAGCAGCCGAAAGCCAAATGGATTTATCATATAAGTAGAACTGAAATGCCAACAGAGCCAGATAAAACGTAAAGCTATTCGCTATTTGAATGATAGCATCTTTAGTGTTGGGAATCTGATACTTCCTCACAATCGAATTCCAGTTTTTCAGGTCTTCGAGAATCTGCTCTTTATTAAACGAACTCATACTTCTTTTTCTTTATTTGGCTGCAATGATAACTGTTCTTGAATGATTTTTGCTTTGCTTTTTCCTACTACTTCCGTCAACTCTTCTAACGAAACTTCTTTCAGCTTCTTCACGCTTCTGTATTTCTTCATCAATAATTCATAAGTCTTTTCTCCAACACCTTTTATTTCTACCAATTCAGAATTAAGCGCGTTGTTACTTCTGCGCAAACGGTGGTGGGTAATACCAAAACGGTGCGCTTCATCTCTCATACGCTGAATCAGCTTCAATGATTCAGATTTCTTGTTGATGTAAAGAGGCAACGTGTCTTCCGGGAAATAAATTTCTTCTAACCGTTTTGCAATGCCCACAATCGGAACTTGCCCGTAAATGCCCAATTGTTTCAGCGCATCTACTGCGCTGCTCAATTGTCCTTTACCTCCATCCACAATTATTAATTGCGGAAGCGGTTGTTCTTCCTCCATCATCCGTTTATATCTGCGGGTAATTACTTCATGCATCGAGGCAAAATCATCTGGACCTTCTACTGTTTTAATGTTGAAGTGGCGGTAGTCTTTTTTAGAAGGCTTCGCATCTTTGAAAACCACACATGCACTCACCGGGTTTGTTCCCTGAATGTTCGAATTGTCAAAACACTCAATATGCACAGGCAGGTCTTTCAGCTTCAAATCCTCTTTCAGCGTTTTCATAATGCGGAACGATGGCTTCTTTTCTTCCGCAGTCATGTTTTGCTTTACGCGCTCTTGGCGCATGTATAGCGCGTTCTTCACCGCCAGTTCGAGCAAGCGTTTTTTATCGCCCAGTTGTGGAACGGTTAGTGTTATCTGTTCAAACGGAAAATCAATTTCGAACGGCACAATAATTTCGTGCGCGGGCTCTGTTTCTTCCATCGAATGTTCGATGATGGCACGCAATAAAAGTTCCTCGCGCGTTTCGTCCAACACTCGTTTTACTTCCATCGCTCTCGTCTTCACTACCGTTCCGTTCACAATTTTCAAGTAGTTCATAAACGCTACTGTTTCACTTTCAGTATATCCGTAAACATCTATATCTGTCAACTTAGGGTTAACGATGGTTGACTTGTTTTCATAACCCGTCAATACCTCAATCTTTTGACGAAACTCTTCTGCTTTTTCAAACTGTAAATCGGCAGCGTATTCGCCCATCTTCTTCTTCAAATAAAATTTTACCGAACCGAAATTGCTTTTCAGCACGTTGCGTATCTGCACAATTTCTTCATCGTAATCTTCGTTTGTTTGAAACGATTGACAAGGACCTAAACAATTTTTCAAATGATACTCCAAACACACTTTAAATTTTCCGGCTTCAATATTTTGTTTCGTCAAATTCAAATTGCATGTGCGCAGTGGAAAAACTTCTTTCATCAAGTCCAATACAATCTTGGCGTTACACTGCGAAGTATATGGCCCTAAATATTCCGAACCATCTTTTATAACTCTGCGGGTAAAGAACAGGCGCGGGAAAGGCTCTTTCTTAATACAGATGAAAGGATATGTCTTATCATCTTTCAGCATTACATTGTAGCGCGGCTGATATTTTTTAATGAGCGAGTTTTCCAGCAAAAAAGCATCCTGCTCTGTATCTACTATAACGAATTCAATTTGCTTAATGAAATGAACCATTCGTTGAATCCGGTTACTGTGGTCGTTCTTACTGAAATACGAGCACACCCGCTTCTTCAAGTCCTTCGCCTTGCCTATGTAGATAATTTCTTCCTGCTCGCTGATGTATTTATAAATACCTGGCTGGTTGGGAATAGTATCGCGATATGTTTTAAACTCTTCTGAATTCATTGAAATACATTATCACGCTGATGACGCTGACGGTTATTGTTTATGCAGGTTAAAATGCTGTTTGTCTTTTCATTCTCAAATTTCTACTCGTACTCGTTTCCTTTTTCGCCACTGCTATTGCCTTTAAACTTTCCACAGTCCATTTCAATGTTGATGCGCTCAGTGGGTTGAGGGAACTTATGCTCCGCATTTATTTCATTCTTAAAATTCAAACTATCGGTATAAACTTTTTGAAAGAATTTTGCCCAAATAGGAAGGGCAGTGCTTGCTCCTTGTCCGTTCTCCATGCTATGGAAACGAATATACCGATCATCGCAGCCCACCCATGAGCCGGCAATTAAATCAGGTGTTAAACCAATAAACCATCCGTCCGAATAATTTTGTGTGGTTCCTGTTTTGCCGAGTATATCGCCCATCAGTTTCCACCGGTAGCGCAAGCGAGAAGCGGTTCCGCCCTGCACAACACTACGCAGCATTTCTGTCATTACATAAGTGGTTTGTTCATCCAACGCTTCGTTTTTATTCGCTACAAAATCCTGCAATACGTTTCCGTTGCGGTCTTCAATGCGGGTAATAAATATCGGCTCTACATGCGTGCCGCTATTAGCGTAAGTTGTATATGCTCCCACCATTTCGAATAACGAAATATCAGCAGAGCCTAAACAGATAGAAGGCTGCACCGGTATATCGCTCTTTACACCCATAGTCTGAACTAATTTTACTACCGCTTCCGGTCCTATCTCGTGCATTAAATAAGCGGTAACTGAATTGATTGAATTCGCCAGTGCTTTACGCAGGGTTAACATGCCTCCATATTTTCCATCGCTGTTGCGCGGAGTCCAATCCTGCAATAAACCAAAACGCGGGTCGCTCTTCTCAAATGTAACGGGTTGGTTGGGCACTTGGAAACATGGCGAGTAACCTTTATCGCGAATAGCTACGGTGTAAACAAACGGCTTGAACGTGGAACCGATTTGACGCTTGGTGTTGATGTTTACGTGGTCGTACTGAAAATATTTGTAGTTAACTCCGCCTGCCCATGCGCGTATAAATCCCGACTCGGGGTCAATAGCCAAAAAACCATTTTGCAAAATCATGCGGTGGTAGCGAATAGAATCATACACGCTGATAAGCGTATCTTTTTCTCCGGCATCATCATACGAAAATACTCTACGCATACCGGGCTTTTTCAACACCGCATCAATCTCTTCTTCGGTTTTGCCCTGCTTCTTTAAATCAATGTATTGCGGACAGTGTGAATAAATAGCCTGCCACTCGGTAGGAAATTCTTTCCAAGGGTCTTTGCCCGTCCAGTACGCAAAAAACTTTTGCTGCACTTCTTTTAAATGTTCGCGCTGCGCTTGTTCGGCATACTTTTGTAAACGCGAATCAAGCGTTGTAAAAATCTTCAACCCGTCTTTATAAATATTGTATTTGCTGCCATCGGGCTTGCGGTGCTGCTCGCACCATTCTTTCATCCACAGGCGCAGATACTCACGAAAGTATGCCGCCATCCCTTCGCGCTGCGTATCCGGGTGAAAATCTAACTTGATAGGAAGTTTAAAAAGCGAATCGCGCTGAACCTTAGAAATAAAATTGTAGCGATACATCTGGTCAATAACCACATTTCTTCTTTGCAAAGATGCTTCGCTTCTTGAACGCGGATTGTATTGCGAAGGTGCTTTGAGCATACCTACCAATATTGCCGCTTCCTCTATTTTAAGCGAATCGGTAGGCTTGCCGAAATACACATACGAAGCAGATTTAATTCCAAACGCATTGTCGCTAAATGGCACCGTGTTGAAATACATCGCCATTATTTCCTCCTTGGTATAAGAACGTTCCAATTTCACAGCAATAATCCATTCTTTCAATTTACGAAACACCAGTTGAATCTTGCTCAAGTGCTCGCGCGGAAAAAGATTTTTTGCCAGTTGTTGCGTAACGGTGCTTCCTCCACCACCGCCATCTTGCCCCACCAAACCTTTAGCCACACGCATCAGCGCGCGAAGGTCCACACCGGTGTGGTCAAAAAAACGAATGTCTTCGGTAGCCAACAGGGCGTTCTTTAAATTGGCATTAATGTTTTCGTAGGCAATGTTGCTACGGTTCTGCAGATAATACCGGCCTATTACCTGCTTATCGGTACTGATAACTTCAGTAGCCAGACTACTATTAGGATTTTCCAACTCCTCAAAACTGGGCATGTAACCCATTTTGCCAATGGCAATTAAGTAGAACAAAACCACTACCAATAAAATACTACCCAGAAAACCCGTCCACAGAACGAGAAAGAATTTCTTATTCTTCATCGCTGCGAATGTAGAAAGAAAGTTGTTTTGGGGAATTCTTCCTGCAACTGATGCTATGAAATGAGAGAGAATGCCTTGCAATGGCCACCCGCACAAAATAAAACCCCATATTGATTGTACAATATGGGGTTCAAATTACTAAGGCTTTGAAACTATTTCTTTACTATCATCTTAAACCCGGTGCCGTGAATGTTCAGTATTTCAATACTTGGGTCGTCTTTTAAATATTTGCGGAGTTTGGCAATGTATACGTCCATGCTGCGTCCGGCAAAGTAAGAGTCGGTTCCCCAAACAGCATTGAGGGCTACCTGGCGTTCTAGAATTCTATCTACATAAACCGCCAGCATTTTAAGCAGTTCCGATTCTTTGGTAGTCAACTTCAATTCTTTGTTGCCAATTTTTAAAACACGAACGGTGTTATCAAAATCGAACTTGCCAATTTTGAAATTGTTTTGTGTGCTGGCTTCGGTTTTAGGCAAACGCTTGAAAATATTTTCCATACGCAAAACCAGTTCATCCATGCTGAAAGGTTTGGTCATGTAATCATCGGCACCCAGTTTTAAACCTTCAATGGTATCTTCTTTTAACGCTTTAGCTGTCAAGAAAATAATAGGCATGTTAGAGTTCATTCTACGAATGTCTTTGGCAAGAGTGAAGCCATCTTTCTTTGGCATCATTACATCCAAAATAGCCATATCGTATTTATTTACTTTCAAATCGTTAAAGGCATCTTCTCCGTTGCGTTTTAACACCACATCGTAGTTTTTAAGCTCAAGCGAATCCTGTAACAAATTACCTAGGTTGGTATCATCTTCTACAAGCAGAATTTTTTTCTTGGTACTCATGGCTAAATATTTTTTGGTTATTGTTTTAACAATTCAAAGCTAGGATGGTTTAACACAGGGTGCAACTGCTTATATTTTATTAACAGATTAAAAAGGCAGGAAAATATCGAAGCGGCTGCCCTTGCCCGGCTCGCTTTCTAATCTAATGTCGCCACCGTGTGCTGTTATTATTACTTGCACATAACTCAAGCCCAAACCAAACCCCTTTACGTTGTGTATGTTGCCGGTTGGTACGCGGTAAAATTTCTCGAATACTTTCTTCTGACTTTCTTTAGGTATGCCAATGCCTTCATCCCAAATGCTTACAATTATTCCTTTCGCATTGTTTTTGGTGGATACTGTAATTTTAAGATGGTCGTCTTTCTTATACTTAATAGAATTGTCGAACAGGTTGTAAAAGGCATTGGTGAGGTGAAACAAATCGCCATTTATTACTGCCTTTTGCGCATCAATATTCTTAACCAGTTCTCCATTTTCATTTTGAATGCGAAGCTCAAGTGTATCAGCAATTTCGTTCAGCAGTTCATTGATGTTTATAGACTCTAACTTCAATTTAAACTCGCCACGGTCAAGGCGGGCTACCTGCAATACATTTTCAATATGTCCGCTTAGGCGTTTATTTTCTTCTTCAATAATGCCGCTGTAGTTCTGCACTTTTTCAGGATTGCTGGCTATTTTCTCATTTTTCAACATTTGGGTGGCTAAAGAAATAGTAGCTACTGGAGTTTTAAACTCGTGAGTCATGTTGTTAATGAAATCGGTTTTCAGGTCATCCAACTTCTTTTGCCGGTAAATTACGTAGAACGAGCCACCAAACGATGCCAGAATAATAAGGATAAATGCCCCTGTGGCCGAAAGCATAAGCCACATACTTTGAAAAATGTAGTTCTTCTTTTGAGGGAAATCTACTACCAACATGCCCGAGTTTTCATACAAATCGTTAGGGAAAAGCGGAATGGAATAAAAGTTAGTAGCCTGCGATTCTTCTTTGGTTACATGCATATTGCCAAACTGCATTCCCTTCGACCAGTTGTCGAACACCGCAAACTGATAAGGCGTATTGATTCCTTCTTTTTTGAACTCGGTATGCAACAGCGTATCAATCATTTCTTTATTGATTCGCGTAGTCAGGCATTTATCATCGAGCATAAACTGCATAGCCAAATCCTGAAACAGGCGATTGTATTTTTTAAACTGCATTTCTATCAAATGCCGTTCGCGTTCTTCGTTGCTTTGCACATGCACATCTACATCTTTCTGCGCCTCGTGCATCTTTTCAGCTTTTTCCTTCAGGTAAGTAATGCTGCCCATAAACTTAGAAACAAACAAACCACTGGTATCGCTAAACCCGAATTTGAGGGCGTGTTGCCCTACGGAATCTACCAGCGTAAGGCTGGGCGAATAAGTTTTAAGCGTCTGAACAGTATCGTACATCTTGTTAATGTTCTTACCAAAATCGTTCAAGCCTGTAACAGCAAAGTAGTTGATGGCTTCTTCGCGCTCAATAGTGTG
>CAMBIM010000079.1 GCA_945867505.1 Chitinophaga pinensis | reverse complement strand
ACTGAAAAGAAACCGAGCAAGTGCGAAGCATTGTAAACCGGTGCTTCATCCAGCAAAACCAAGTTCTGGTCGTTGCTGCTTCCCCGAACATAGAAACCGCTGTTGCCTTCGGATGCCGGTTGCACACCAGGCAACAATTGGATAGTCTTCAGAATATCCTTTTCGCCAAACAACACCGGAATTTTTTCCAGTTGTTTTATATCCAGCTTAATAGCACTTACTTCAGCAGTGGTAATATTATCGTTGCTCTTGGTGGCTTTTATCTCTACCTCTTTCAAAGTTTTTGATGCAGGCGAAAGCGATACGTCAATGCTTTGGCTCTTTAGGGAATCAAGCGTAACTGCAAAATCGTTATAGCCAACGTAACGCACAGCTACTTCGCGTTTTGAACTCGGAATAGTCAACGAATAAAAACCGTAGGCGTTAGTAACCGTGCCTATACCCGCAGAGTCTTTCAGGAAAATAGTAGCCCCAATTAATTCCTCGCCCGTTTTACCATCTTTAATAGTTCCGCTGATGGTAAATTTATCGGTGGCGTTTTTATTTTGTGAAAACAGCGGAGCAGAAAACAGAAAACATAGAGCAAACCATAAAGCATTTTGTCGCATTCTGAATTTCAATTTAGGGCGCAAAAGAAGAAACATATAGCTACTTGTTGTAATTTTTTAGCCCCTTAGTTAATCTTGTGGTAAGTCTTGATTATAAATAGCTGTTCCTGCGAACAAAATGTCATTACAATTGTTTTAACGCGATGAAAAAACTGACCTCTATTCTCTTCTTATCTTTTGCGTTTACTTTCCAAATAAAAGCGCAAACGGGTATACTGAAAGGAACATTGCGCGAAGCTTTATCGGGCAAGTCGGTAGAATTTGCCTCGGTGCAATTGGAAGGAACCGCGTTTGGCGCACTCACCGATTCATCCGGTTTCTTCGAAATAAAAAATCTTAAACCCGGAATTTACAATGTAAGAATAACCTCTGTAGGCTATAAGTCGAAAGGCATTCCGGAAGTGGAGGTAACCAATGCAAAGCCGGCAACCTTAAATCTTGAAATAGAGTCGGAAGCTACCGAAATAAAAGAGGTGGTAGTTCAAGCCAATCCTTTTACTAAAAAAGATGAAAGCCCGGTTTCAGTTCGCACCATAGGAGTAAACGAAATTCAACGTTCACCAGGGGGCAATCGCGATATTTCGCGGGTTATTCAGGCTTTGCCGGGTATTGGTTATAGCTCTTCATTTCGTAACGATTTGATAGTGCGGGGTGGCTCACCGGCAGAAAACCGGTTTTATATTGATGATATTGAAATACCCAACATCAACCACTTCTCAACACAAGGTGGCTCCGGTGGACCTGTGGGCTTAATCAATGTTGATTTTATTCGGGAAGTAAATTTTTACTCCTCTTCGTTTCCGGCTAATAGAGGTAACACGCTAAGTTCTGCTATGGATATACGTTTGCGCGATGGGCGGGATGACCGCTGGGGCGGAACAATTACATTAGGTATTACCGATGCCGCTTTATCTATGGAAGCTCCGCTTGATAAAGCAAAGAAAGTGACCATGCTGGCATCGGTAAGGGCTTCGTATTTCAACTGGTTTTTTAAACTAATAGAGATACCCATTTTCCCAAATTATAACGATGCACAGGTAAAAATAAAGTGGAAAGTAAATCCCAAAAATGAAATTGAATTTTTAAGCCTTACCGCCTGCGATATTTTCAAATTGAATTTAGCGGCAAACAAAACCGAAGACCAAAAATTTACATTGAGTGTACTACCAGAGAATAACCAGTGGAGTTACACCAACGGTTTTAAACACACGCACTATTTTGAAAACAGCTACCTGCAAACTGTATTAAGTAGTAGCACTCTGGTTAACAAAGCTGTAAAGTATACAAATAACGACCGCAGTCTTGCTAAAACACTCGACTATAGTTCCATTGAATCGGAAACAAAATTTCGGATGGAATACATTGCCCGTAAAAACGGATGGAAGTATTATGTGGGAGCTGGTTACGAGTTGGCTTATTACTACAACCGGTCTAAATTTCAGGGGCCTTACTTTGAATATGATTATAAGACAAAGCTTTTTGTACATAAATATGGAGCGTTTGCATCGGTTAGTAAAAGTGTAGCAAACAATCGCCTTATGCTTTCGCTTGGCTTGCGATTGGATGGTAATAGCTACAACACTAAAATGGCGAATCTTTTTAATCAAACTTCTCCTCGCTTTAGTTTATCCTACAACATTCTTGATGCATTGCGTTGGAATTTCAACACCGGCTACTACCATCAAATGCCTACCTACACGGCTATGGGTTATCGTGATACTGCCAGCGTTTTGGTGAACCAAAATCGGTTGACGTACCAGCATTGTGTGCATGTGGTTACCGGTTTAGAATACAGCACAAAATTCAACAGCCGAGTTTCGGTAGAAGGTTTTTACAAGCAATATTTTAGCACGCCTCTTTTACTTGATGATAGTGTGGCGCAAGCAAATTTAGGTGGCGATTTTGGAGTAGTAGGCAACGCGCCTGCGGAGAGTAAAATAAAAGGTCGCAGTTATGGTGTAGAGTTTTTATACGAACAAAAATTGTATAAAGGCTGGTATGGCATTGTGGCTTACACTCTTTTCTGGAGTCAGTTTCAAGATAAAAATTTACGTTACGTTTCTGCCAGTTGGGACACTCGCCACATCATCAGTTTTACTGCCGGCAAAAAGTTTAAACGCAATTGGGAGTTAGGTTTGCGTTACCGAGTGCAAGGCGGCAGACCTTATACGCCATACAATATTGCCTATTCATCTTTGGTGCCGGTTTACAACTCCAACCCACAAGGTGTTTTCGATTACAACCAACTAAACACTTTGCGCTTGCCGTGGTTTCATCAAATGGATATTCGGGTTACTAAAAAATGGTATCTCAAAAAATTCAGTTTAGAAACTTACTTAGATATTCAGAACGTTTACTTTAATAAAACGCGCGATATTACCTCGCTGGTGCCTGTAACAGATGCCAACGGCCAGCCTTTGTTTGCAGACCCATTCCGCTATCAGTTAAAACAGCTTGAAAACAAAAATGGTGTGCTTCAGCCGCAACTCGGAATTATTATTAGCTACTAACGATTGAAGTTTGTAATATTTTATGTTTGCTTTATTAGCAACAAAAGCTGCAAACATGAAGTTTACAACACTTACCTTTCTTCTATTTATTACTACCCCTATTTTTTCCCAAGCTAACCTTTACGAAGGCTTACCCGTTTTTCACGGAGCAAAAATTACAGGTAATTATCCCAACACCGAATTTACCTTCACTGTTCCTGCTACCGGTGAGCGACCAATAAATTTTACCGCAGAAAATCTTCCTAAAGGTTTAAGAATTGATCCATCAAACGGAATAATTCGCGGCAATGTGGTAGAGAAAGGTTCTTATACTGTAAAGATTATTGCCACCAACACAAAAGGCAAAGCCGAAGAAGATTTGAAAATTGAAATTGGCGATAAACTTTGCCTTACACCTCCAATGGGTTGGAACAGTTGGAATGTATTTACCAATACCTTGGATGAAAAACTGGTGATTGAAATTACTGATGCTATGGTAGCGAGCGGTATGCGCGACCTCGGTTACGAATACATTAACATGGACGATTACTGGCACGATTCAACACGTGCAGCGGACGGCAGCCCCGTGGCTAATCCGCAAAAGTTTCCGCATGGCATTAAGTGGCTATCCGATTATGTGCATTCCAAAGGTTTGAAACTCGGTATCTATTCCGATGCCGGTGATAAAACCTGCGGCAAATGTTTTGGTGGTTTTCAGCACGAAGAAATTGATGCAAAAGTTTATGCCGAGTGGGGCGTTGATTTGCTGAAATACGATTTCTGTTTTGTGCCCTGGAAGAAAAGCGAAGCCCTTTCACGCTATAAAAAAATGGGCGATGCGCTGAAAGGAAGTGGTCGCAGTATTGTTTACAGTTTATGCAACTGGGGTTTGTTTAACCCTTGGGAATGGGGCGAAAGCGTTGGCGGAAATTACTGGCGCACTACACCCGATATTATTGATACCTGGAATGGCGGACCGTTTTGGTATGGAAGTTTTAAAAGCATTTTAAAAAAGCAAACCAAGCTTTATAAATATGCGGGACCGGGACATTGGAACGACCCCGACATGATGATTGTAGGCAATTACGGAAACGGCAAGGCCACCGGTGGTGGTGGCAAATACAAAGGCATGAGCGACTTGGAATATCAAACGCACATGAGTTTGTGGTGTATGCTTAATGCGCCTTTGTTGAGTAGCTGCGATTTGCGGAGCATGAATGAGCCGACAAAAAATATTTTACTCAATCCTGAAATCATAGCCATCAGTCAGGATGAGAAAGGGGAGCAGGCTAGGTTAATTCAAACTAAAAACGGGGTTCAGGTTTATCTAAAACATCTTGCCGATAGTTCTGTAGCAGTTGCCATCTTCAATACAAAAAAATCAGAAGCCAATTTTGATTTAAAAGCCGAGGGCGAATTAGCAGGTACCTGGAACGCCCGCGATGTATGGCAGCATAAAGAAACGGGTGTTCTTAAAGATAAAATAACCTTAGCATTAAAACCACACGAAACCATTGTGCTTAAATTAGCACCCTCTCATTTTTAGTTTTAAAAAATAAGCATGAATAAAATTCTCTCTTTCATTTTTCTTCTGTCAACCATAGTGGTTGCAGCGCAGGATGCTCCCAAAACTCAAAACGTAATTCTGGTAACCTGGGATGGCTACCGCTGGCAGGAATTGTTTAAAGGCGCAGAAAAAAAACTCATCAACAGCAAAAAATTGGTGAAAGATGTGGATGCCCTGAAAAAGAATTTCTGGACAGGAGATAACGTAAGCAGCCGCGAAAAAATAACTCCGTTTATCTGGAACACCATGGCTAAACAGGGCAGCATTATTGGCGAAAGAAAAAAGGCCAGCAAAATGAAGGTGACTAACCGTTACCGTTTTTCTTACCCCGGTTATAACGAAATATTTTCGGGCTATGGCGACCCTAAAGTAAACAGCAACGATTTCCCTGATAACCACAACCTGACCATTTTCGATTTATTGCAGGCCGATGAAAAATTCAAAAACAAATCTGTAGCGGTGGCTACTTGGGATGCCTTTCCTCGCATCATCAATAACAAGCGCAACGGAGTGCCGGTGTATGTAAACATTAAAGACTCTGCCGGCAAATGCACCAGTGGCAACTTAACCTTTGAAGGCTGGAACGAAAAATGCCCCGCCTCCAACGGCTTTATTCTAACCGATTCGCTCACCTATCGTTTTGCTAAAGAATATATCTCCAAAAATCATCCGCGCTTTGCGTTTATCGGGTTCGATGAAACTGACCACTTTGGTCACGAAGGAAATTATGATTCCTATCTGCACTCTGCCAATCAGTTGGATAGTTACATGCAGGACCTTTGGAATTTTATTCAAAACGACCCGCAATACAAAGACAATACTACGCTCATTATTACCTGCGACCACGGGCGCGGCAAAACCGGAACACAAATGTGGAGACACCATGGTGGATTAATTCTGCCTGCCGATAAAATTTGGTTAGCTGCTATTGGTGCAGGAATTAAAAACGAAGGCACATTAAAGCAAGGTAAGTTTTACCAAAAACAAATTGCAGCTACCATAGCTACCTTGTTTGGTAAACAATTTTACGAAGGCAAAAAAATTGGCAAGCCTATCAGCGAGATATTGAAGTAGTTATTCTACTGCAATTTTCTTTGTAGCCGTTCCCACTTTAAGCAGATAAATTCCTTTTGCAAAATTCTGCACGTTTATGGCAATAGTGTTGGCTGTTGGCGTTACACTCCACACTTTCTTTCCGTCTACAGAAAATAACTCTACCGGTATCTGCTTTTCAACGGCATACTGCAAACCGCGAACCGTTAACTCCTCCGCTACAGGGTTCGGATAAACAAAAAAAGTTCCGCTCATGCCTACTTCATCAATACCGGTAGGGGTTAATAACCACGATTTACCATCCAGGTTCCATTCTGTTTTAGTTTCAGGGTTTATACCCGACTCATAAATTAAATGATGCAAAGCCGTAACTGCCACATCCGGATGTGTGGGCGAATTTTTAAGCAAAGGCAAATCAACACAAGCAGTATCGTACACCAAATTGCTTCTGCAATTATAAGTGCCCGGGTCTGCTTTAGTAATTTGCTGATGCGCCACCGCACTGCCCGATGCTATCCACCACATCTGGCGTTCTTCTACAGAATTTCCTCCATGAAAAAAACTGGTGCCGCCATGGTCGGTTACTACCAGTATCAACCAGTCTTCAGCAGCATAAGTAGGTCTGGCATAAAGCGCGTCTAACACATTACCTATAGCACTGTCTACGGCTTCAATAGCCTTCACATATATGGGGTTGCTTGGCGAAAACGTAGTGTAATGCCCTCTCATATCTACCGAATCGAAATAAACAAACAGTAAATCTAAATCAGGGTTCTGCAATTCTATGATAGCCGAATCGGCAGTAGGCCAGGTGCTTTCATCGCGCGCTTTTATAGCGCGGTTCCAACCCGCATTAGTAATGTTATCAATCAACGGGTCCCACTCGGCTACTATCGAGCAGTTTAAGTTCGGGTAAACCTGCTTAGCCAGAGTAGGGAAGGGCGGGTATGTGGTAAAATCGTTAGCGCTAAATGAATTACCCGTTACCAAATGCTTGTTCCACTGCACACCGGTGAGTATAGTCGTCCACGAAGGGCCGCTCATGGTAATGCCCGTATGCCACGAATCGTAACTGTAAGTAGATGTGGCCAGCAGCCCGTCTATATGTGGTGTATTCGCCAGTTGAAAAGCATCGCTGCGCGTGCCGTCAATACCTATCAGCAACACCTTGCGGTTTTGCGAGGCAAACAAAAAGGCAGCATTAAAAATAAGGAGCAGAGCAAGTAAACGTTTGGTCATAGTGTTAATGAATTGTTACACGAATGTAAACGGATTCAGAAACTGCCCAAGCCCATTTTACTTCTTATCGGCATTCATATAAAAACTCAAAGCACCGCTAGGGCATTTCTTTACCTGCTCTACTAATTTTTCGGTGGTGGAGTTTTCGGGATTAATCCACGGGCTTTCGCGCGGCTTAAAAACTTCGGGCAAACCTTTTACGCAATTAGCCGAGTGAGAGCAAAGCGCGTTTTGCCAAACAATGGTTACTTCTCCGTTGGTGTACTCTTTGGTTACTTCTTTCATCTTTAATTATTGTTTGATGAAAATAAGAAAGAAATTATTCTGCCTTAAACGAAGTCATGGTCAGAGAGCCGCCAACGGCTTTGTCGTTAAAGAAGGAAATGTCATCGCTCTTCTCAACAATCCGAGCGAATAAATTATCATATAATAATGGTCGTGAGTTGGTATAGCAAGCTTTGCTCCCCAGCGAGCAATTCATGATTAATAAGCGATTGACATTTTTTTTGAAGAAAGAATTTTATTAATCATAGTTATGAATTTTTCTTTGGTCGAATTAAACTATCAATAGTATAGGTTGCTTCCATTTGTTTGCGGATGCTTTTTGTCCAGTCAATAAGCACTTGCTCTTGACCTTTGTTCAACGCGGCATTTTTATGTATAAACGTGTAAGAAGACAAAGGCATTTCAGCTTCGGTTAACATCTCTTCGGTTTCTTCTAATTTGTGGTATTGCTTCCACGGACTATAGTCGGCAAACTCGTCAAAGTTCAATTTTTCTTTGCCCTCGTTTACATGGTGTGCTAGCCAAAAGCCCACTGGCTGAATATTATTATACCAAGGGTATGTAGTGTTGTTGCTGTGGCAATCGTTACAACTGCTAGCCAGAATAGTTTTTACTTCTTCGGGCGTAGTATATACCGCTGCAATATTGTTAGCCGATACACCGGCAGCAATATTTTTTTGCTGGGGGATGAATTGAATAACCACCAGTGCTACTACCAAACCCATGAGGATTTTTTTCAAAAATCTCATTAAGCCGTTTTTTTAGTGGCTACGGCTTCTGCCAACCAAATAAATTCATTACTAAAACTCATAATGTTATTAATGAATTTTTCGTCTGTTAAACATCCATCAGCATCAAACTTCTGCGCCATATTGCCTATCACTAACATGTTAGGGCAAGGAATACCAAACCAGGCACATATTTGATTTTGCATGGCCACTGCCGCGCGAATACCACCCATGGCGCCATCGCTGGCGGTTACAATGCCAAAGGTCTTTTTTACCTGCTTAGGAAAATGGTCGAATAAATTTCTCAATGCCGAAGACATGCTGCCATTATACTCTGGCGTAACTAAAATAAATGCATCTGCCGAATAAATTTTTTCGGCCAATGGTTTAAATTCTGCGGGCACATCGTTAATAGTGCTCCATACCTTTTCAACAAACGGAACATGATGTTCCTGCAAAGTCACAAACTCGAATTGATGCGCGGTATATTTCTCTGAAAAATATTTCAATAAATATTTAGCAATACGAACGGTTACACTGGCTTGTCGTGGGCTGCCGGATACTATGGTAATTTTCATTTTGATTTGTTTTGACTTAAAAAAGAAGACGCAAAGACACAAAGTTTTTTGAGATTACTTAGTGCCTTTGCGTCTTTTATGTTTCTACTTAATCTTCTAACACGCCAAACTTGCCGCTATTCACATCTTCATACGCCTGAATAATTTCGGCTTTGGTGTTCATTAAAAACGGTCCATAAGCAACAATTGGTTCGTTAATAGGTTCACCGCTTAGCACCAAAACTTTTATATCGCTCAATGCTTCTACCGTAATCTCTTTCCCTTCATTTTTAAAAAGCAAGAAGTGGTCGAGCGGAACATTGGTTTCATCGTTCACTTTTACTTCGCCTTCTGCTACCAGTAAACCGGTGTTGAAGTTATCGGGCAAATCGAAAGTAAGCTTTGCACCCTTGTTCAAATACAAATTGTAAACGTGCATAGTCGTAAACGTAGAAGCCGCTCCTTTTATTCCTTTAAACTCACCGGCAATTACATCTACGCGTCCACCGTTATCAGGCAAATTGTATTTGCCCATTTGTTCAGAAGCAAAGCCCTGATACTTGGGTTGACTCATTTTATCTTTTGCCGGAAGGTTAACCCACAACTGCACCATTTGAAACGCTCCTCCCTTGCGCGCAAACTCTTTTTCATGATACTCTTTATGTAACACGCCCGAAGCTGCAGTCATCCATTGCACTCCGCCTTCGCCAATTATGCCGCTGTTGCCCGCACTATCGTGATGCGCTACTTTACCTGCATAAGCAATCGTTACGGTTTCAAATCCTCTGTGCGGATGCACACCTACACCTCGCTGATGTTCCGAAGCGGGGAACTCAATTTTGGCTCCATAGTCCATCATAAAGAAAGGACTCATGCGCGTCATTTCGCCATCATTACCCGGGAAGAAATTGTGTACTCTGAACCCATCGCCCACCATGTGCGGTGCGGGAGGAGTTAAAACTTTTTCGATTTGCTTTTTCATATTTTCTGTGTTTACTACTTGCTATTCTCCACTGACTACTTATTCAATTGCAACTGCACGTTCAAGGCTAACTTAATTTCATTGCTTACTACAACACCACCTGCTTCTGTTATGCCATCCCAATTTAAACCAAAATCTTTTCTATTCAGTTTACCTGTCATTTCGAAACCGGCTTTTATGTTGCCGTAAAAATCTGTCGCTTTGCCGCCATACTCTACATCTAATTGTACAGGTAATGTAGTTTCAAGTATAGTGATGTTGCCCTTCAATAAATAAACCGTGTCGCCATTTTTTTCAAAGGCAGTAGATTCAAACTTTAACTGCGGATACTTTTCGGCATTGAAGAAGTCTGCGCTCTTCAAATGTGTATCGCGCATTTCCATTCCGGTATCAATGCTATTGATATCGGCTGTGAAAGAAATTTTCGCATCCGTAAAATCTTCTTGAGCGCCTTCCAGCGAACCTTCAAATTTTTTGAAGCTGCCGGTTACGGTGTTAATCATTAGGTGTTTCACTTTAAAGTGAATTTCGCTGTGCGTTGGGTCAATAGACCATTTTGAGATTGCTTGAGTTGACATTATATTTTGATTTTAATTTTTGAAATGCTTTTGAATTATTTGCTGAAACGGGGAATGCCAAACGCTGCTGCCAAACCGGCTGTGAAATGCATAGGCACAGTCAATAAGGAGAATCCTTGAGGAGTAGCTGTCCCGTCCGGTAAAACAGGTTGAAAGTTTCCATAGACACTCAGAACCGCTAGCACTCTAGATAGTGCTGTAAATATTTTAGTCCCATTTCTGGTATATTTTTCTAAAAGAAAATAAACAACCCCTGCCAATAATAAAGGAACAACAGACGATACTCCTACCATAATTGTCCAAGAACCTGCTGGTGCTACTGCTCCTAAAAAATGGAGCGCAATAAAATTCCAAATTTGATTAGTTACTAAAGCGATTACTCCGCTGATGAGCGCACCCTTAAGTGCCTGTGTAATGGTTGGTTTCATTTTGTTTTGTTTTTGTTTTAATGAATTTGATTTCGACAACAAAAGTAATAATGATATTTGTATATACAACTATTGTTACAAAAAAATTTAACTTCTTAACTTATCTAACAAACGGTTAAGTTCTAGCGCCTCTGCTTTAGTAATGCCTTTCATAGTATCTAACCATTCTTCGGCTTCGTTATCTATTTTGGTGAGTAAGGCCAGTCCTTTATCGGTAATCAGAATATCTACCTGCCTGCGATTAGTTTCACAAAGTTCCCTTTTTACATATCCTTTTTGTCGAAGCTTTTCTACCAATCGGGTCGCATTACTCGACTTATCTACCATACGGCAAGTAACATTACCCAGCATTAAGGGTTTAGGGTATGAGCCACGAAGAATGCGTAACACATTGAATTGCTCGGGAGTAACAGCATGCTTTTTTAATCGCGTGGCATTGATGTTATACAACCAACTGCTGGTAAACATAATGTTTACCGCAGCCTTTTGATGCTCGCTTTCAAATTTTTTATTCTGCTTAATTTCCACTTCAATGCTTGCCATGACGCAAATGTAATTGAAATAGTTGTATGCACAACTATTGCAGATTAGTTTATCAGTTAACCTTATCAGTAGTTCTATCAGAAAATTTCTCTACTAAATCATGGTTTAAAATTTTACATTTCTAAGACACTTGGTTTCCGAATCA
>CAMBIM010000078.1 GCA_945867505.1 Chitinophaga pinensis | reverse complement strand
GTATTGCATTTGGCAATGTAACATAGCCAAATCTTACACCATCTACGTTAAGCACAGTGCCGGCAAAACCTGTAGTACCTGGAACGCTTGATGAGAAAAAAACTCGAATAGAATCAACTGCCCCAGCAGTAATTTGTGCTGTTAACGGAAGACCAACTTCGAACCATTGACCCGCTGTTGAAGGTAATGATAGACCACCTGCAAGCAAAGTGGTTGTAGTTCCTGAAACTTCAATTTCCACATAAGCACTATCTGTTAATACCGGTGCATATTTATATAAGAAAAACAAAGTGTCTGGTCTGTAAGTAAATGGAACGCCCAAAAAAGACACTACAGGTGGTGCGTAGCTAATAGAGCCAGCAGATACCAATCCGGCAATCAATCTTTTTGATGGGCCTGCTTGAACAGAATCTGTTTTAACTTTAACTGATGCTGCTCCTAATACTTTTACCGCTGTATCTTTAGTTGCTAAACCTAGTGGTGCACCAATAGCTGATTCCCATGTTCCCCAACCATCCGGGTTGTTAGGGCTTGTCCAAGTTTCAAAACTTGCGTTTGGAAGTTGTTGTGCGTTAGTTGCAAAGAAAGAACCCACAAGAAGTGCTAAAAGTGTAAATTTTGTTTTCATTAAATCATTTTTTTATTGTGAATAATATTTGATGGCGCAAACATATTATTTCAACTCTATGGCACTTATTATTTTGCCGTTACAAATCAGTTTCCATTAAAATATGACAATTCTGTGACAATTGGAATGAAGTTGGCAGTAAAAACTTAGCTTAGATTTCTTTAAAAGAAGCAATGATTTTATTGATGTCTTCTTTAAAATGGAGTTTGCGATTTTCGCCTCTTGTCCAAATGCTTAGGTGGTAAATATTCTTTTGTCCTTCAAAAAGCACTTCACTAAAGTAGATGTTCTCGTTGCTCATTTTGCCATACATTTCAACCCGCGGTCCTTTTAACCTGCCAACTGTAACATCAACAGAGTCCGAAACAACAGCATTGGTCATTGACTTGCGTAGCCTGCTCAAGTTACCGTTCATAATTTCAGCGTTGCTCTGTTTCAAATCGGTTTTGCTTATGGTTTCACCAATGGCATACATGTTTCTGAAATGATTAGCGTATTGAAAATCGGCTCCTTCTTTTAAAGCCTTATCTTCTTTCATCCACGATGGAACTGAAATGGAGAATTTGTTATTGGCGTTTACAGTTTGATACTCGTTGCTGTATTTGCAGGAAGATGTTGTAAACAGAAGACAATACACGATAGACAATAGAAATACAGAATTCTTTTTCATGGCAAATAATTTTCAGCCGCGAATGTAGTTTTTACGATTTATTCTGCGCATGTTGTTGCCCTCGAAGTGTTCGTGCGCGGTGGTCGGGTCCATCATGACTCCAACCCGGTGGATAGAAAATATATTTCAGCTTATGGCTGAATTTAGGCGCGCGCTTTACATCCTTTAAAATATCTACAAACTCATGCGAGGCAATTTTGAAAAGATTGTACGTGTTGATGTTATTGGTAATTCCATAAACTGGCTTTTCATCATCCCGTTCTTCGGCAAAGGTGCCGAACATTCTATCCCAGATAATTAAAATACCTGCATGGTTTTGGTCTAAGTAACGAATGTTAGAAGCATGATGAACGCGATGGTGTGATGGGGTATTGAAGAAAAGTTCAAACCACTTTGGCATTTTTCTAATCAACTCGGTATGCACCCAGTATTGGTAGATAAGCGAAATGCTCATCATCATCATCATCATCAGTGGTGGGAAGCCAACTAACGGCAACCATAACCACCAAACAAATTTATACAATTGCTCTCCCCAGCTTTGGCGCAATGCTGTAGCTAAGTTTAATGTAGTAGATGAATGATGGTTAACATGCGCTGCCCATAAAATTCTAACCTCATGGCTTAATCGGTGATGCCAGTAAAAAGTAAAATCATCAGCAAACAAAATCAATACCCAAACCCACCAGTGCCAGCCCAAACCGGCACTGGCATCAAGCGAAGAGCCGTAAAAGTGCTCGAAAATCAGGATGTAAGTACCAAAGGCCAAGCCTTTCATAACAAGGTCTATCACCAGCGAACCAAGCCCCATACCTATAGATGAAAGAGCTTCTTTCGTTTCATACAAATTCAATTTCTCTTTCCAGTTAATGTAAAGCTCTATGGCAATGGCAAGTACGAAAAACGGAATAGCATAGGTCACCGGGTCGTAAAGCGGGTCCATACTTTTAAAAATTTGAAGCAACATTTTATAAGGTTTTTAAAGTGAATTCATTTCTGAATTTTGTAAACCAAAGCAAAGATAAAACAGAAATCAATGCTACCACTATACTAAAGGTTACCAGCGAAAAATGCTGAAAAAATAAAATCAAAAATACTCCCGTTGCTATTATTCGCAAGTATTCAAAAAGCACTACCCATGTTTTGCGCTCAAAAATCCCCCCAATGTTTACCAGCGAAAAAATGATGAGCGATGCCGCACCAATTTTCAGCAGCAGGTTTTCATTAAACGGAGTTTTATCTTGAAACACCAAAAATGAAGTGGTAACTAAAAGCACTAATACAAATTGAAAAAAAGCATAGTTGGTTAAGCCCGATGAAATTTCCGTATCGTATTTATGAAACGTTTCTGGTGTTACTTCTTTCGGAGGCTGTATGCCGCCCAATTCTTCAGGTTTCCATCCCGGTGCCTTTATCATCATCAAAAAGAAATTCTTGATTTTGTGTACGCGAAAAGCCTCCCGAAACAAATCAATCCAGTATTCAAAGTTTACCCAAAGCGGATTCCAGCTATTAGCCGCTGTGGTAATACCGTAAACCACTTCCTCTTCTTCCGGTTCAAACGTATTGAACAGGCGGTCCCATATTATCAGCGTGCCCGCGTGATTTTTATCAATGTATTTTGGGTTTTGCCCATGATGCACACGGTGGTGTGACGGTGTGCAGAAAATATACTCAATAGCCGGATGCATCTTATCTATCAGTTTCGTATGTATCCAAAACTGATAAAGCGTTTGCAAAGAGGCAATCGTGATAAATGCCTCCGGAGAAAACCCAACAACTGCCAGCGGCAAATAAAACACCCAACTAAAAGCACCTTGCAGCCAGGCCTGACGAAGCGCTACTGTCAAATTATATTCTTCGCTTTGATGATGCACCACATGGCTTCCCCATAAAAAAGAAACTTCGTGCGCCAGTCTGTGAAACCAGTAGTAAAAAAAGTCTACTCCGATAAAAAGAAGAATGAACGTGGCAATGTTGTTCTCCACTTTCCAAATAGAGTGCTCATACAGATAAGTATAGCCAACAAACGTAGCCGTCTTCAAAAATATTCCTGAAATCTGCGAACCTATACCGCAACTTAAATTGGCTATAGCATCGTTCATGCGGTAAAAACTCAGGTGTCGCATTTTAGCAACCAACAACTCAATACCTATCAAAAAAAAGAAAACCGGAATGGCGAAAATGATAAGGCTCATACGATATAAATTGATAAGTAAAAGTAGTGAATTGTAAAACTCAACTACTGATTTTGCTCAGCCAATATTTATCTAGTCATGTAATTATTTCGCAGCAGCATATTTCTCTATCCGCAGGCCCACACTCTTTACATAATCTAACGGATTAACCCGCATATCTTGCGAAATTTTGAAACTGTATTTGCCCACTTGGGGGAAGAAGGCATTATCTTGAATAGGAATTAAAATATCGCAGTTGTCGCCCAATATATCTCCATGCCAAACGCCATCGGCATCTGATAAAACAAGATTCACTCGCTTCTCAAATTTATTACCATCAGGAAAAGTAGTTTCAATATTCACCCATACATTTCGCCACTCAAAGTTGAACCCATGGCGCATACTCACTGCAATATTGTAATGCTGAACTGTATCTGTAATTTCTGCCGTAAAAATTTTGGCATCGGTGTAATCCCATTTGTCGCTAACAATTGATTGATGAGCTTCCATCACCACATTCTTATCGCACGAACAAAATAGTAACGAGCAAATAAGCAAACACGCAAACGAGTAAACGAAAAATTTCGAAACTCTAAAACTGTAATGAGTATGTGTTTTTTGCCAACTGCTCATTGCCAACTGCTACGTTTTAGTATTGTCCTTATTCTGGTTCGGGTTTGGTCTTGGCCCTTTAGGCTTATTGCCTTGGTTGCGGTTGCCGGTATTAGTAGTTAGCGTTTTAGTAGTGCCGCTATTCTGATTTCTATTGCTATTACTTTGGTTACGGCTATTGCCTTGTTGATTCCGGTTATTGCCATTTCCGCTTTTTTGTTTCTTGCGCCCTTTCTGTTCCAAAGTTTGCAACGTAACCTGACCCACTAAATCCTCGTGTTTGCTTTCGTCTACCTTTATTTTTTCTTCAATAGCAAAATCTTCAAGGCTCTTCGGCTTCTTGCCGCTCTTATTCATAAACAACAACTCCTTTACATCTTCAATACTTAACCGGAAGTTAATTCCCCTTTGCTCGGCATATTCATAAACCATTTGCCGCTTCAATATTTCGGTTTTGCGCAACCAAGCCACACCGCTTTCTGTTTCAATTTTATCTGCCTGTTTCGGGAAAGATTTCAAAGCATCATTATAAGTATCTAACTCATAATTCAAACAACACTTCAACCTTCCGCATTGCCCGCTTAGCTTATCGGTGTTTATCGCAAGGTTTTGGTAGCGCACCGCTTGTGTGGTTACCGATTTAAAATCGTTCAGCCATGTTGAGCAACACAACTCTCTTCCGCAAGTACCAATACCGCCTACACGCGCAGCTTCCTGCCGCGCACCAATCTGGCGCATTTCAATCTTCACTTTAAAATCTCGTGCATAAACCTTTACCAACTCGCGGAAATCTACGCGACCATCTGCCGTATAAAATATCGTTGCCTTCTTATTGTCGCCTTGGTATTCAATATCGCCAATCTTCATTTCCAAATTCATTTGGCGAGCCATAGCGCGGGCGCGCACCATCGTATCTTTCTCTTTATTGCGCGCATCAAGCAGCGCGTTAATATCGGCTTCATTAGCTATACGCATTACATTGCGGATGGTATCATCGCGCTCGGTAACCTTGCGCTTTTTCATTTGTAGCTTTACCAACTCACCTTGTAAACTCACCTCCCCCACATCGTAACCCTGTGCCGCTTCCACCACCACCAACTGCCCTTTATGAAAATCGATATTGGCAGTATTGCGGTAAAAACCCTTGCGCGAACCCTTCTTGAAACTTACTTCTATAATGTTGAAATTCTCGTTAAACGAAATAGGCATTTCGGCAAACCAATCCATCACATTCATGCGGTTACAACCACCTGTGCTGCACCCGCCAGTGGTCTGGCAGCCCGCCACTTCGCCATCTTTGGCGGTAGAGCATGTTGAACATCCCATTTTCTTTTATTTATGTTGAGTTACTTTATTTTCTAAGCGGACGAAGCTAAAAGAATAATTGAGAAAGGTAATAACAAAAGAGCCCCGCAATGCGGGGCTCTTTTGTTATCTAATAGGCTAGAAAGACTATTCAGCCGTCTTCTTAATTCCTGTAATTTTGAATTCTGTTCTACGGTTAACAGCGCGTCCTGCCGGGTCATCTTTTCCGTCTTCGGTCATGTTAGGAACCTTAGGTAAGCTTTCGCCATAACCTTTGGCAACCATTCTGTCTTTAGTAATGCCTTTGCTGATTAAGTAGCTAACGCAACTTTCAGCACGTGCTTGAGAAAGTTTCATATTAGCTGCATCCGAACCGATAGCATCGGTGTGTGAACTTAACTCAATAATGAAGGCTGCATTCTCTACCATGATTTGGTAAAGGTTATCTAATACGGCTTTAGAGTTTTCTGTCAACGTAGATTTACCAAACTCATACAATACGTTTTGTAGGGTATAGGTTTTGTTTAACTCCAGTTTAGCAATAGAAATATCTTTGGTAATGGTATCTATAGTTCCTAAGTTAGAAGTGCTTAAATCTACAGTCTTAGCAAAGTAGCCATCCTTCTTAACCACTATCTTAAAGTTCCTGTTCATTTCTACATCAAACACATAGTTTGGGTTGCTCTTCATGTAGTAAACAGTTTTTTCCATTCCGTTAGGGAAAACTTCAATCAACTCTACGTTAGCGTCAGCTAATGCACCTTTTCCTTCTTCGCTAATTAAACCTTTAACGGTATACATTGCTTTACGGATAACGATGTTGTTGTTGATGGTATCTTCGCCCGGCAAGCCTTTGGTAGTTACATTCTCTAATTTAGGTTGAAAACCATCTCTTACTACTTCTACTACATAATCTGTTTCCGGATTAAGTTTAAAGAAATAATTACCATCATCTTTGTGTAAAGAATCAGAAGCTACAAGAACCTTAGTGCCATCTTCTAATTTGCGGTAAAGGTTGAACGTAGCACCTTTCATTGCACCTCCTTCTGTATCGCCTTCTTTAAACGCCATACCTTGTACTGCATAGCGGAAGTTTGTCCAGTAAAAAACGTCATCCGATGCTGTTTTAATTCCGTTCAAAGAAACGCTTCCTTCGCGGTTAGAAACCAAAAAGCCATTAGTTTGATCCGTGCTTCTTGAGTAATATAAATCATCGGCACCAGTACTTACAGGGTAACCAACGTGACCAACTTCGCCCCAACTTAAGTCAGCGTTTTCTGTGCTTTTAAATACATCGAAACCACCTAAACCAGGGTGACCGTTAGAACTGAAGTAAAGTGTCTTTAAGCTATCGTCATAGTAAGGTGTTCTTTCATCACCAGTGGTGTTGATACCGCCTTTTAGAATTTTAGGTCCTTTAAACTCTCCACTTTGAGTGCGGATAAAATACCAAATATCATCGCCACCGGTACCACCTTCTCTATCACTCACAAAATAAACTAAGTCCATTCCATCTTCCGATGTTTTTACCGTTGGTTGAGTAGAAGTAGATTTTTCCTTTTCATTAATAGGCTCCGGCAAGCGGGCTACATTAGAGAACTTACCATTGCTGTAATCGGCAACAAATAAGTTACAAAGCGAGCGGTCGTCATCCATTTCCATACACTTAGTAAAATAGAATCTATTTCCTTCTTTATTAAAGGTACCGTTACCCGAACTTAATTGAGGGTCGTTTATGTCTTCGTTGCTTACAGCCGTTCCCTTACTCCATGTTTCGCCTTCTTTTGTGCTTTGCATGATTTGGTAAACCGCCTTGTATTTTTGTCCTTGTTCAAAAATCAACTTATCGCCTTCACCCTTTAGAGATGCGTAGTAAAGTTCAGTTTCGCCAACACCAAACGGAGAGGCTTCGGTATATGCTTTATTTATTCCTGCACCGGCATTAAAAATTTTCACTTTTGCTTTAGGAGCAGTTTTAGAAAATTCGCAACCCGCAATTTCTAAGGCAGCTAATTTCTTAAAGTTATCCTTATCATCTTTAGGAGTATAGCTTCCCGAAAATTTATTCAATTTCTCAATAGCTTCATCGTACTTTCCATTGCGGTGCAATACGGTACCAAACCAGTAACCACCGGTATTGAATAACTTAGCATCTTCTTCTGCCCATTTCTTTTTATTGGTTTTAGCCCCCGGTTGAATGGCGTAGAACTTACGGAAGAAAGTTTCTGCGCCTTCATAATCGCGCGCGCCTACCAGCGACATAGCCAACCAAAACGTTCCGTAGCGGTTAGTAGAATCCTGGCGCACCACATCTTTGTAGTATTCGGCAGCTGTATAATATGACGACTCGGCATAAAACTTATCACCAATTTTCAATTCGGTGTTATGGTTCTTAGATGCCACTTGGTGTATTTGTGCAAAGGCAAAATTGATGCTTAATAGGAAAGCAAAAACTGTCAGGGTTAAAGTTTTCTTCATTCGGATTAGTTTTTAGGTTTCTTTTTCTATTCAAAAAAACCTGCACCAGTGTGTGATGCAGGTTTTTACTTTATTGAAACACGATGTGTTTAATATTTATTCAACAATTAGAATCTGCGGCTTGGTAACGATTTGTTAGCCTTAAACGATTTGATTGTTTCGCCTACATACGTTAAAGAAATTTCGAAACCGCCACGGTTGGTAGTAGATGTTTTTAATGACGATACGTTTACATCGTAAGCAAAGCCTAAACGCACATTGCGGAACTCTGCATTAATCATAGGAATAACTGCATCGCTTGTTCCTTTATTAATACCCGAGTAACGGAAACGCAAACCTGCACTAATGCTGTTATTAGTTCTGAAACCTGTATTAAAATAGTAAGTAGCAGAAAGACCCGGAAGAATTTCCATGAATGGGTCTTGGTAAATAATTAAAATTTCCGGAGAGATAGATACTTTGTTTTTCTTATCTAAGAAAGCCTCAACATTAACATCGGCATTGAACTTGCGTGGCAAAACGCTGCTCTTATCTTTTTCGCCAGTGTTTTGATTCACTACCGCTGCTTGCTTAGGAGTAATTAAGTGGTATGCACCAAAGCCAACACCTAACTTAACTTTATCTTTAAAGTTTGAACGCCAGTAAAGGCCCGCATTAAAATCGCCTTGCATAAAACCACGGCTGAAGTTTTCGTCTGAAGCTGTTTTTGGAGTTTGGTTATGACCAAGGAACTGATCGCCAAAAATTGGATCCTCTACTCTCTTTTGAATAAACGCCCCTTGCAAACCTATGCTTAAACGGTGTTGACCTAACTTGCCAAAACCTTTGTGGTATGCTACGCTGATGTTTGCATTTAATATAGAAAGACCTGCTGCGCCTGAACGGTCGTTAAAGAAACCAACACCGATAGCTAATTTATCGCTTCTTAAGTAGCCTTCTAATAAACAGAAGTCAACATCGGCACCGATAGTTTTGAAACCAGATTTACCTACAGCGCTTGACCATTGGTCGCGGTAAATAGCAGCCAAACGATAGCTACCATCATAGTTACCAACTAACGATGGATTTAGCCACGATGCGTGCGTGTAGTATTGAGAAAAATGCAAGTCTTGCGCTTGCGATTGGATTGCTGCAACTGCTATTGCCGCAAATAAAAATGCCTTTTTGAATGGTGTAGAAAGATGCATAATGTCAGAGATTAGTTAGTGAATCTGCACCAAATTTATGAAAGGTTTTTAACCAACAAAGAAAAAAGTAAAAAAAACGCTACTTTTTTTTCCATCGCTCCTATATAATCAGATTAGAAGCCCTCTTTTATAGTATAAAGGCATACAAAAAAATGCGAACGCCTCCCATATATAATAGAGGAGGCGTTCTGTTTTGTGGTTCTCATAGAACTTTTTTTAGTGATAATAAATCACTCCATTAATAATAGTTACTGGGTCGAACTTCTTATGCTTATTCAGCAATTTTTGCAGCCGGATCGCTCCAATCGCCCAGACCGTTCAAACCTATAGCCGCTACCCTCATCCAATATTTATTACCGGGTTTAAGCTTATCCAGTTCAAAGCGCGATTTGGTAGATACCCCGCGCGGCTCAAATGTTTCCGGCCCAAAAGGGTCGGTAGAAACTTCAATGACATATACACGGGCACCGGGCATTCTGTCCCAAAGTAGTTTTACAGTACCCGAAACTGTGCCTTTGCTTACGCGTAGGTTTAACACCTGGCCAACCGGAGGCTGCGGAACACCGCGTGTAATTACATCGAACCCACTGCTTAAGATAGTTTCCTTATCGCCATTAGATGTGCTTTGCACATATGCTGCCAGTTGAATAATTAAAGCCAGCATTTCTGCCCTGCGCAGTTTCATGATTTGAACTTTATTCTTATCGCGTCCGCGGCTCTCATTATAGCTTGCCTCCAAATTATCGGTAGCGGTTTTAACGGTGGCTAAGCTGGGCACCGGTGTAGCATAACTTGCGTTACCCGTCATGGCGGTTTGTATTAAGCGCGAACGCTCAATTTGCTTAGGCACATCTAAAGTGCTGAAACCTATTTTTATTTTGCTCATAATAGTATGGTTTTGTTGGTTAAATAATATGTGCTGCAACGCTGCGGCACTGTCTTCAGTTTTTTCTGCGCAAGAGGGCCTTCACCTCTTGATTTTGCTACATAGTTTTTGTTGGTTTTGTACCCGCCAGCGTTACGGCACTGGCGGGATGGTGAAACAATAGAGTGTATCGCGATAACAAAAGCAAATAAGCAGTGGCGCTGCGCAATATATTTGCGCTGTAAAAAAGAAAGCTAAAATGGGGTTGATTTTCAGGGAGAAAAAATAACACCCCCGCCTTCACCCCCTGCCCCCTAAAGGGGGTTAAATGCAGAAACAGATGATTCTGTATTTCCGTATTAAAGCCCCTTCAGGGGTTTGGGGCTGTTAAAGTCCCCTTTAGGGGATTTAGGGATTATTAAAGATACGCGCGCGCGTGTTGTTTATTTCTGAAAAGTTTGGTGCACGATGGCAAGCGTTTGGTTTATGTTGCGAAACGTTTGCAACAAAACGTTTCGCAACATGCACACGATGCGAAGAGTTTGCAACACGACACGAAACGTTTGGTCTGCTTTGTTCCGTAACACACACACGATGCGAAGTGTTTGGTGCCCGATGCGAAAAGTTTGGTGCACGATGCCCCGCATCTTGTTGAAGATACAAAGCGTTTAGTGCAAGATGCCATGTATCTTGAACAAGATACGAAGTGTTTGGTGCACGATGCTTCACAACATAGGCAAGTTACGGGGCGTTGTGTTTGTTTTTGGAAATAGCTTCGAGTGCGCAATAAACTGTGGAAGTGTTAGAAAAAACAGAGCTTAAATAAACTCGTTTAGCTTTTTGTTTATTTCTTCGCTATACAACTACACCACCCCTAACCATGGCTATAAGCTGGAACGAAATAAAAGACCGCGCAGTAAAGTTTAGTAACGACTGGCAGGGCACTACCAACGAAGAAGCCGATGCCAAGCCTTTCCTCGATGCGTTTTTCAACGTGTTTGATGTGCCCCGTAGAAAGGTAGGCACCTTTGAGGAGCGCGTAAAAAAGCTGGATGAAAAAGACGGCTACATAGACCTGCTGTGGAAAGGCACCCTGCTGGTAGAAATGAAAAGCCGGGGCAAGAACTTAGACAAAGCCTATACCCAAGCCACCGACTATACCGTAGGTTTAAAAAACCACGAACTGCCCAAGTCTATACTTACCTGCGATTTTGAAACCTTCCGCCTTAAAGATTTAGAAGAAGGCAGCACCGTAGAGTTTAGCCTGAAAGAACTGGTTAAAAACGTGCAGCACTTTGGCTTTATTGCCGGTTACCAAAAGCGCACTTACAAAGAGCAAGACCCCGTAAACATTAAAGCTG
>CAMBIM010000077.1 GCA_945867505.1 Chitinophaga pinensis | reverse complement strand
AAGAAACGCGCGGCAAATCGAAAGCGCAAATAGTAAAATCGCTAAATGATTTTTTGTCGATGCTAGAATCTAAATACAAAGTAAAGCCCATCATTTATTCTAATTTGAATTTTATTGAAGATTATCTGGCTGATGATTTTAAACAGTATCCATTTTGGATTGCGCATTACTATCATCAGGAAATTACACCTATTGACAGTATTAATTTTCTGTTTTGGCAACATAGTGATAAAGCTGATTTACTGGGCATAAACGGAAATGCCGATGCCAATATTTTTACCGGCTCACAAAAAGATTTTGAAAAATTGCTACTGAAATAATTTCTATAAAAACTTTGCAGAAGCAATGTAACTCAAAGTAGCCACGCTACCGGTAAGCTCCATTCCCCAAACTATATCTATTACTACAATTTCGAGCGGCCATTTGGCAATAGTTGCCATGTTGGTTAAATCGTAAGTAGCATAACACATGCCGCCAAGCAATGCACCGTTAAGCAAAGCAGTTTGCCAGCTCATTTCTTTAGATGCAGGCAATACAGCAAAAAACAAAATACCACCTATATAAATGAGATAGAAAATAATTGCTGCTGCCCAATTTACTTCGGGCGATAAAATGAAGCCGAGCTTTTGTTTGTAAAGATTGCGCGCAACTACACCTAGCCAAACCATATCAATAGCAAAGAAGATAATGGTGGTAATTCCGTAGAGTAGCAAGTTTTTCATAAAACTATTTTTGGTAAAGAAACACTTATCTGTTCGATAAGTTCTTCTTCTCCGCAAAAATCTTTTCAATTAAATTTAATGCTGGTGCGGTCATAAATGTGGTGGCGAGTGCCATAAACACCATCATAGTAAAAATTTCGGGTTTCAGAATTCCTAAATCGTAACCAATGTTTAGCACTATCAATTCCATTAAGCCGCGAGTGTTCATCAACACACCAATGATCAATGAATCTTTTAATGAATAGCCTACCAATTTTGAGGCAAACGCGCTGCCGATGAGTTTTCCGGCTACTGCTAAAAAAATAATAACTGAACAGATGAGCCACAAGTGAGTGTCGTTTAACAAACCAATTTGAGTTCGCAAACCGGTAAAAGCAAAAAATAGCGGCATCAATAAAAATGTGCTTACATCTTCTATCCGTTCAGTAAATAGATTCCGTAACGAAAAATTGTTGGGCATAATAGCGCCTGCTAAGAACGCACCGAATAGAGCATGAATGCCAATTACTTCTGCCACATAAGCCGATGCAAGAAGAATTAAAAACACAATTGCCGTGAATGTAGAATGTAAGTTCCCTTCGACATAAAACCGTTGACTCAATTTGCTCAATATATGGCGAACACCAAACAGCATTATTAATACATATATACCGGTAAGCAGTATTGAAAACCATGCGTTCGAAATATCCCCAGCACGAGCAATGGCAATTACAAAAGGAAGAATACACCAAGCACTTACATCGCCAATAGCTGCGCTGATAATTGCCATGCTGCCTGCCGGGGTTTTGGTAATGTTTCGCTCTTTTAAAATTCGCGCTAATACAGGAAATGCTGTAATGCTCATGGCAATACCCATAAAAAGACCAAAGGCTACAAACGAAATATTGCTTGGCGCGTAACTCTCGTAAAGAAAATACGCTAGCCCCACACCTAGAAAATACGGAAACACAATGCTTACGTGGCTTACTAAAATAGCTTCCGAAGCTCGACTCTTGAGCGTATTGATATCCAGTTCCATTCCTATAATGAACATGAACAACACTAGCCCTATTTGGCTAAGCAGTTGCAAGTTTGGCAAAGAGGATATGGGGAAAAGAAATCCGAAAATGCCAGGCATTAACCAGCCTAGTAGCGAAGGGCCTAGAATAATTCCTGCGGTAATTTCACCTATTACCGATTGCTGGCCAATGCGTTGAAAAATATAGCCAACCAGTCGAGCCACCGATAGTATTACTACAATCTGTAATAGCATAATGGAGAGCGGGTGCTTGGTGCTTTCTACAAAATGGTTTTGCGAACCAGCATTGGTTATAGTCGAAATGAGATTATCGGCTTCTAATTTTTTCCCCTGCCAAAGCAGAAAAAGAATGACCGCTATGAGGGGTAATATGATAAGGGGATAAAGCTGGAGGTGGCGTTTTTTCATCTTTAAATTCACAACAAAAATGATTCAATAATTCAACGGTGCAAGTTATGATGAGCAAAATCAGAATTCAATTATTTTCAGCGCATGAAAATAGTTCATCAGGTGATCCGAATTCTTATTTCTCTTTTTCTGATTGTCGCTATAACAGTTCATATAGTAGGATTGTTCAGCCCTATATCTGACGAGCCGCTTTGGTCGCACATTGTTCACCTTATCAGTTACTCACTTTGCCTGTTTACCTTTTTGCGTGAAGTAAGGTTCAGGTTGCTCCTTTATTTTATTGGCACAATTTACCCAGTGGCCTATCATGCACATTGTTTCGCTACGCAACTTTTAAAGTTTGATAAATTCAATGCCATCTGCTTTTTGGTAATTGTTATTCTGCCCTTAGCTGCCCTTGTGATTTGGCAAAATAAAACCGCCCGGCTGTTTAAAGCGGGGCGGTCTGAAAAATTAGTTGCTAAATCCTATTTCGAAAACTGACAAATAACTCCTCCCATTAAAGCGGTGCTTATAATCCAGTAACCGGCATTTATTAAAATGTATTTCCATCCTCTCCGCTCAAACAAACCGTTGATAGCAACTACCGGCAACAATATTGCAATGCCGTTGATGGTGCCATGTATCATACCATGACGAAACGTTCTGAATTTATGTCCGAAAACTTCGGCCATTCCTTTGAGCGTTGTAATTGCGCCTTCCGGGTCGCTATAGCCTTGCTCCGGTTGCAGCAACCCTTGTATACCAAATTGGTGGATTGTAATGGAGTGTAAACCAACAGCAATAAGAAAACCAAAAAAATAAGTAAGCCCAAATACCAGTGCCAAGTTGGTGCCCTTCATAGACTCTTCTGTAAGCCCGGCAACTTTCATCCAGGCAGTGCCGAATACTTTTGGGTTATACCATATAAAGCCAAATAACAATGGAATAAAAGCTGCTAATGCAGATGTAAGTAACATGCTCATAATTTTGTATTTTTTGGTTATCCCGAAAGTAAACTGTTTTCCTGTTTCAGAAATGAGTTATTAACAGAACTAATTAATGATGCCCGCTATGCGCCACATGTTCCAGATATTCATAAAAAGCGGACTGTATTTGTTTTTACGCGCTTCCTCTTCTTCACGTTTCCAAAAATGGAGATTGCTAACTGCATACAAATAGCCGAAGTGATAAGAAGTATGGTCCCAACGTTTTGTAGCGATGGAATAAAGCGGGTAACGGTAACTTGTCTCTCTCATTTTTACAATCTGCTGTGCTGCATTTCTGGCCGAAACAGCTAAAGTCAATAACGAATCGCAACTACACTTTTTATGCTCTATAGCCGAATAACGCTTACAAATAATATAACTTAAAATAGTGTAACGGTGTTTAGCCCGCAAAGCGGTAATTGCTATGCCATCTGTAAATTCTTCTGATGCAGCTACTTCCTCTTTTGTAGCTTCTCCCTCTTCAAGTAATTCATACGCTTCGTCTTTTAAAACGTATATATAGCCAAAGTTGCCATTTGCAAAATTTTCAAGATTAGGAAGAACAGTATTTTTTACCTTTTCTAAAATGCTTGTATCTGCTTTACGTTGCAAAAATTTATAGCTCCACTGCGGGCGTGGATGGTAGGCATCGTTTAAAGCTTTTATACCTATTTCATCGGTAATGGTCATTGCGGTCATCCATTGCATAAGCGAACTATCCTTTAAATAGGTTTGCTGCAAGTCAAATAGCTTGTTAAACGCATTTTTTTCTTTGTTTTCATGCAACATATCATGTGCATACATTTCAGGGAAACGTTTTTGTGCCACCCCATCGGTAGTATGTTGCCAACTCCACCGCGCAATACTCCAATCAAATAACCAATAACCCCATTCCCAACCTGAACTGAAAGTAATGTGACCCGGCACATTGTATTTTACGCAGGTATCAATATCCGAAAGCCGTGCACTTAAATACGGCAGCAAAAACATAGACACCGAGTTATCGAATGTAACCCAGTAAGCACTTTCGGGATAATACCAGGTTTCCCGCACCTTCATTTGTTCTAAAAGAAAATCAAATTGATGGCGTTGGTTTTTGTTTTCGTAAACCGGTGCATTCGGTTCTGTCATATCGTAAAACATAACCGTGTGCGAAAGCACACCGCGTTCTTTGTCTAAGGCAAGAGAGGCAGAATCCCATTCAAAATCTTTTCGCTTATGTCCAGCTTCGTTTTCATGGCGCACCACATGCTGCCTGCCCATTAGCTTGGTGTTGCTGTTTTTCTTTAACCACGAAATGATAAAGAGGCGTAATTCTTCTTTCTTCTTTTTATTGCCCGAAATAAATTCGGCAGTAGAAAATTCCATGTTAATAAAATCCCAATCGGCCTGCATTAACCAAACTAAGTTTTTCTCTACCTGTTTTTGTTTAGCTGCCGGGCCTTTATACAGCTGAAAAGTTTTCTGCTGAATCATGTGCAGCGATAAATCAACGGCTGCAATTATTCCACGAGAGTGGCAGTAATCAACTATAGCTTTTGCATGAGTGTGCCACACCTTGCGGTCAATGCTTTCGAGCAGACAGAACTCAAAATAGTTTTGTCCGTTGCGCGCCAGCCAGTCAATATATTCTTTCACATCTTCTAAAGCATGCGGCAAGTTGCCGTCATGCAATTGCTCGGTTAACTCCAACGGATGTTGCGTGTGCAAGTGAAACCCGTGTTTGTCGAAAAGAGATTTTGCTTCCCACCTAAAATTCTGCTGTAACGGAAATTCTGTCCAATGGGGAACAATCATTCTTCTCGGATGATAGAATTTGAAACCCAATTTCTCCTGCAACAAACCATATAAACCAAAACTTACACCCTGCCATGATGATGCTTTCAATTCAAGAATAACCTTTGAATTTTCCTTTTTAAGCGACCAACTGTAATTGTGCTCGGGATAGTTGCGGTAAGGAAATTTTGCATCAGCCGCAAAGCGGTTGAGTTTAGATGCTTCTGTTTTATCAATGGCAGGAAGTTTCAGTAATACATCTGCGCTATTATCATTCAAGCTCACATCGCAATTGCAGGCTTGTTTTAATAGTTGCTGAACATCTTTAATGGCTAAGGATGTTATTGAAGTATCTTTAAGCGATGCCGGAAAAATTAGCGAAATGCTTTGTTGCGCAACAACAGCATTGCAAAAGAAAACAGCAGAGAGTAGTAATGTGTATAGTTTCAATCCTCAGCGTTTTAGTAAGCCAACAACTCTTCCAACTTCTTCTTCAATCTTTCTTTCGGTAAAAAATTCTTTTCTAATGAAGTTGCAAACGGCACCGGTGTATCTAAGGAGGCTACACGCATAACCGGTGCATCTAAATACTGAAAGAAATTTTCTGTAATCCATGCAGAAATTTCGGCACCAATGCCGCCAACTAAAGTGTCTTCATGCAGGATGAGAACCTTACCGGTTTTCTTCACCGTCTTTTCTATGGCTTCTTTATCGAATGGTAATAATGTTCTTAAATCGAGAATGTCGGCTGTTAAACTGCCAACTTTCAACTGCCAACTTTCAACTGCTTCTTTCGCCCAATGCACTCCTGCACCATAAGTAATTATCGAAACATCATCGCCCTCGCTAACCAGATTGGCTTTGCCTATTTCAATCGTATAATAATCGTCCGGCACTTCGCCTTCTATACTGCGGTAAAGTGCTTTGTGTTCAAAATACATTACGGGGTTGGGGTCTTCGATAGATGCACACAACAATCCCTTTGCATCATACGAAGAACTAGGGTAAACAATCTTCAACCCCGGCACATGAAAGAACCAGGCTTCGTTACTTTGTGAATGGAAAGGTCCCGCACCTACACCGGCACCGGTGGGCATGCGCACCACCACATCGGCATTTTGTCCCCAACGCCAATAGCTTTTTGCCAGATTGTTTACAATAGGATTGAAACCGGTGGACACAAAATCGGCAAACTGCATTTCAACTACCGTCTTCATTCCTTTTACGCTCATGCCCAGCGCAGCACTTAAAACGCCACTCTCGCAAATAGGCGTGTTACGCACTCTTTCCTTTCCGAATTTTTCTACAAAGCCATCGGTTATTTTAAACACGCCTCCGTATTCAGCTACATCCTGACCCATAATAAATAGGTTATCGTGCTTCTCCATAGATTGACGAAGCCCATCGCTAACTGCGTCTACTAAACGCTTGACATTTTGAATTTTAGATTTTGAATTTTGAATTTGAACAGCCGAAGGCGCGTAAACTTCCTCCTCTTCCTTTTCAATTGTGTGTTCTACCTCTGGTTGCTTATCTGCCGCATCGAATGCTGCGCGAACTTCCACATCAAATTCTTCTTTCAGCATAAGTGGGTAATCGGGGGATCTAATTCCTTCTTCTATCAACCAGTTTTCGTAATTCATCACTGGGTCTTTCTTGCTCCATTCTTCAATCAGTTCTTTGGGCACATATTTTACTCCGCTGGCTTCTTCGTGTCCGCGCATTCTAAAAGTTATGCACTCTAACAAAACAGGAAAAGGTTTTTCACGCATTTGTTCGCCAAGCTCCTTTATTGTGTTGTAAACTTCCAAAATATTATTGCCGTCAATGGTTACGCCTTTCATACCATAACCAATGGCGCGGTCCGCTAATTGTTTGCAACGGAACTGTTCGTTGGTAGGGGTGGAGAGCCCGTAGCCATTATTTTCTATAAGAATAATTATCGGCAAATCCCATACGGCAGCAATGTTGCAGGCTTCATGAAAATCACCTTCGCTCGTTCCTCCATCACCCGTAAAAGCAACGGTTATCTTTTTCTCTTTCTTTAGTTTACTCGCCAATGCAATTCCATCACCCACGCATAGTTGCGGACCGAGGTGCGAAATCATTCCTACAATATGATGTTCGTTTGTTCCGAAGTGAAAACTTCTTTCGCGCCCTTGAGAAAATCCGTTTTGTTTTCCTTGAAACTGCTCGAACAATTGCTGCAAACTACAATTGCGGGTAGTGAACACGCCAAGATTCCGGTGCAGCGGACAAACGTATTCGTCTTCTTCCAGTGCAGCAGTAACACCTACCGAGATAGCCTCCTGTCCTATTCCGCTGAACCACTTACTTACTCTGCCCTGGCGCAGCAGCTTCAACATTCGTTCTTCAATTACTCTTGGTTTAAGAATAAACTGATAGAGGCGAATGAGTTCTTCGTTGGTCAGATTTTTTCTTTCAAACTTCATGTGGCGAAGTAATTCGAAAATCAGGAAATAGGAAAACCTTTAGGCTTGCTCGCAGACTTCACAAAAATCACAGACCAGCACTGCTCTTTTTCTGTGCCTTCCGTGTATTCTGTGAGCAGAGCAATGCCTGTTTTTACAGCCCTCAGCCTGTGTTATCTGATTGATTTGGCACGATTGCTTCATAAAAAATGTAAATTGATTTTGACAACTGTTGTTTCAACACATATATTTACAACTACAACCAAACAAAGAATGAAAAACTTAAGAACTCTTATTCCTGCGCTTATCTGTGCAGTTGCCTTTTTTGCCTCTTGCAATAACAAAACTGCCGAAGAAACAAGTGCTGTGGCTGTTGATTCTACCGGAGTAGAAGCTATTTATACAGTAAATACCGACAGCACCAGTTTTGTGTTTTGGAAAGGCGTAATGCTGGGAGTTAAAGAACATACAGGGAAAGTTTTATTTAAAGATGGTAGTGTAACCGTTAAGGGCGCACAATTAGTTGCCGGTAGTTTTACGGTTGATTTAGGCAGTATTGCTCTTTTAGATACCAACTACAACGAAAAAGCAGGTTACGGCAAGGCAAAACTTATTGGTCACCTTTCTTCGCCAGATTTTTTCGATGTAGCGAACTTTTCTACCGCTTCGTTTGTTGTAAAGACAGTAAACGGAAATTCGGCAACTGGAACGTTGACTGTTCGCGGAAAAGCGAATGACGAAACTTTATCTGATATTGTAGTAACTGAAACTGACGGAGCATTGAAGGCAAGCGGAAAATTGAAGTTTGACAGAAAAAAATATGATGTTAAATTTGATATGCCAATGAAAGATATGGTGATTTCAAACGACATAGAATTAAATATTGAGCTTACGGGCAAAAAGTAAATGGGTTTTTATGGTGTGTTGGGCAACTCTAGGGGTAGGGTTGCCCTTTTTTATTTTACGCCCTTAACTCAACTTTAGGAGCTTCTTTTTTTGCCGTTTACTAAAAAAGAGCGCCTATATCGATATAGTGGTGCTGCCCAATTGCAACATCCTTTGTTTTTTTGAAAACGGGAAAGTTTTACCCTATGCAGGTATTTCGGCAACCATCATTCGCCCGTTTTGGTAAGCACTTCACTTCTGCAAAAAGAAAAACCATCGAATGTTATCAGAGTATTAATTATTGGCTAAATAATTTGTGCCCGCCTGTTTCTTGAATGCGCGCGGCTAATTTTGGCTGCATGATAACTGAAATAGTACTTACAGTTCTTGGTGGTTTGGCTTTGTTTCTTTTTGCAGTTGGCAGCCTAGCAGATGTTATTCAGGAGATAGCAGGCGATAGAGCAAAAACCTGGCTGGTAAAACTGACCGGTAATTTATTTACAGCCATACTAACCGGTATCGCCATTACCACCATTCTTGATTCATCCTCTGCGGTTATCATTATCACTATCGTTTTGGTAAATTCAAAACTCCTCACCTTCAGGCAAGCCATAGGTATTGTGTTGGGTGCCAATATCGGCACTACGGTAAGCAGCCAGATACCTGCTATGGATGTTGGAAAATATTCACCTGTTGCCCTGGTTGCTGGGTTGGCCATGATGATGCTATCGCGCAGTAATACCATAAGTAAATCCGGTAAGGTACTTTTGTTTTTTGGTATGATGTTTTTTGGTCTTTACACCATGGAGCGTGCGGTAGAGCCACTAAAAGGTTTGGGAAATTTTGATTCCTGGATGCGCGGGCTTGAGCACCCATTAACCGGTGCATTAACCGGTGCGTTGGTTACACTTATTATTCAGTCATCATCGGCTACGGTGGGTATGACTATTACACTGGCAAAAAAAGAGGCTATAACCCTGGCAGCAGGGGTAGCGGTTATGTTGGGCGCTGAACTTGGCACTTGTAGCGATACCCTACTGGCAACCATAAAGGGAAGCCGGGCCGCTGTGAGAACAGGTGTATTCCATCTCTTTCTTAACTTTACCAGCATAGTTATCGGCCTGTTGCTGTTTGGTCCGTTTATTCAACTTGTAGAATATGTAAGCAAAGATGCGCATCTGGAAAGGAAACTGGCAAATGCACATGTCTTGTTTAATGTATGCGGTGTTTTGCTTTTTATTGGTTTTGTGCCATTCATAGAAGCACTGCTGAACAGGGTAATTCCTGATAAAGTAAATTAGAAATCAGGTTTGTTTAATAGAACATAAATACAAAAAAATATGAGCCACATTCCATCAGAAAAATTCCCCTTCTTAATAGGTGTAATTGTTTTAGCACTTGCGTTGATTGGTTGGCTTATTTACCGCAATCTGAAAGATGAAGATGAATTTGAACACAATATGGATGACCCTAAAAAGGATATAGAAAAGCATAGTAAGGAAGATAAAGTTTAGATACTGCACATCAGGCAATTTTCTCCCGTTTTAGAAATCATTTCCGCTTTCGCAAAATATGTAATCTTGTTCCTGCAAAAAGCATTTTAGAATGTTCAGGCACCAGGGCAAAACACGAACCATAAAGCACAACTTAAAAATCGCTTCGCTGCTTTCGTTTGTAGCGGGGGTGGTAAACGTGGCGGGCTTTCTAGCCGTGCAGCGGCTTACTACCAATGTAACTGGTCACTTTGCTTTTTTTGTAGATGAGGTTTTTAAGCTCAATTTTTGGCAAGGCTTTATTTACTCCCTGTACATCTTTTCCTTTTTTGCCGGCTCGTTTGTTTCTAATTTATTGGTAGAAATAATAAGCCGCAAAAACGAACGCTACATTTACATTATACCGGCAGCCATAGAATGTTTGATACTGCTGGTGGTTGGTTTAAGCGCACCGGAATTTATTCAGCAAAACCCCGATACAGTTGCCTTTGCTCTGCTGTTTGCTATGGGTTTGCAAAATTCTTTGGTTACTACTATTTCAAATGCCAGTGTAAGAACCACACACTTAACCGGTCTGTTTACCGACCTAGGTATAGAACTCTCGCAACTGTTTTTTTATAAACTGGTAGAGCAAAGAGTCCGACTTTTATCGTCCATTAAATTGCGACTTACCATTATCAGTTTCTTTTTTGTGGGCGGTGTAACTGGTGGTGTATTTTATACTGGCATGGGTTCGTATGCATTGGTTTTTGCATCGGGCGTATTAGCCATAGGGCTGGTTTATGATAGCCTGAAGTTTCGCTATATTTTATGGAAGAGAAGAATGACGAATAGATAGAAGCATTTCCTCCACTGTCTTTTTTCTTTCATTGCTCACTTAACAAGTGGATAATGCAACGCATTTATAATGCTCACTTGCCTAAATTGATTTACTTTTAGTCTAACAAAATTCTACCGTATGGTTTGTAAACTCTACTCTCTGTTTTTTATTGCTCTTATCTGTAGTGCAGCACAAGCACAAATTTCTACCAAACTTGACCTTCGTCTTTTTAAGCGTTTGCAGCAAGGCCAAATTCAGAATAAAAATATGCCGCTGCTGGTGCGTGGCGATGAATCGCAAATTCAAACGCTTACAGAAAAATTTGGTGGTGTTTACAAATACGGCTATAACCGTATTTCTTCAGTAGAAATTCCTGAAAAAAATCTGGAAGCTTTTTCGCAGGCCAAAGCCATTGAAAAAATTGAGAGCACCGGAGGTAAAGGTGTTTTCTTGATGGATACCGCGCGCATCCGCAATAATATTGATAGCACACACGCAGGTTTTGCTCCGCTGCTTACCGGACTAAAAGGAAAGAATGTAGTAGTTGGAATTATTGATGGCGGTATTTACTGGCAGCACTTTGATTTTAAAAACCCTGTCGATAGCACCACGCGAATCAAATATATTTGGGACCAAGTGGCAACCGGTGGCGCGGTGCCTGCACCATACAACTACGGCCGGCAATGGGCTTCTACAGAAATAAACAACAATACCTGCACCCACGTTCCGCCTAATAATGATTTTGGACACGGCACTTGTGTGGCGGGCATTGCAGCGGGCAATAGTTTATCGACCAAAGGCACTCCTTATCAAGACCAGTTTACCGGTGCAGCCCCCGAAGCAGATATTATTGCTGTGCGTATTGATAACAACAACTTTGGAACTAAAGTAGCCGATGCAGTAGATTATGTTTTCAAGAAAGCCGATTCGCTTGGCAAGCCTTGTGTTATCAATACCAGCATTGGTAGTTACTATGGCTCGCACGATGGCAATGACCTTACTTCAAGTTTGATAGATGCGCTTATC
>CAMBIM010000076.1 GCA_945867505.1 Chitinophaga pinensis | reverse complement strand
AATGGGGAAATTATCCTGACATAAGATTTTTGTATTTCCGATAAGCAGATTTACCCCGCCCAAAAATATAATTCTAAGAAAGGGTCTCGTCAGCATCTATTCTCAATTATTGGAAGAGCAAAAATAAGTAAAGGAGTAGACCATTAACTATAAAAGCTAATGGTGTAGGTCAGGAAGATTTAGCTTGATTTACTTTTACCCCTGCTTTTACCCATCCAAATTTTGCTGAAATAAAAAAGGGTTCCAATCTCTTGAAACCCTTGCTAGGCTTGTACCGCGGGCGGGAATCGAACCCGCACGATATTTAAGTATCACAGGATTTTAAGTCCTGCGTGTCTACCAATTCCACCACCACGGCATCAGAATGTTTTGCAACATCCGTAAATAAATAAGGGCGACATGACATCGCCCTTGTTTGTTAGAGCGGGAGACGAGGCTCGAACCCGCGACCTCCACCTTGGCAAGGTGGCGCTCTACCAACTGAGCTACTCCCGCATAATGTCAAAAAAAGGACGAAATATTTTTCGGAGAAAAATATTTTAAAATTATCAGCAAGGTGGCGGCTCTATTTTATCAAGCTACTCTCGCATTATTTAACGAACTTTTTCCCGTTAGGGAGTGCAAATATATAAACCGAACTAAATTCTCAAAATGCTTTTTGAAATTATTCTTTCTCCAGCATCTTTTTTAGTTCGTGCAATTTCATTATTGCTTCTACCGGTGTCATGGCATTTACTTCTATGTTTTCAATTTCTTCTGCCAAACGTTTCATTTTAGGGTCGTTTACATCAAAGAAACTTAGCTGAAAGTTTTGTGCGGCTACTTTCTTAACCGTTTGTTTTATATCACCATTTTGTTGGCGTTGACTTTCTAATTCGTGCAGCATTTCGTTGGCGCGGTCAACAATCTGTTTAGGCATACCTGCCATCTTAGCTACATGAATTCCGAAACTGTGTTCTGTTCCTCCTTCTACCAACTTGCGTAAGAAGATTACTTTGTTAGCCGTCTCTTTTATGGCTACATGAAAGTTCTTGATGCGATTATATTTTTCGGCTAACTCATTTAATTCATGATAGTGGGTTGCAAAAAGCGTCCTCGGTTTAGCTGAAGGGTTATTATGAAGATACTCCGCCAAACTCCAGGCAATCGAAATGCCATCGTAAGTAGATGTTCCTCTTCCAATTTCATCGAGCAGAATTAAGCTGCGCGATGAAAGATTGTTCATGATAGAAGCGGTTTCGTTCATCTCCACCATAAAGGTAGATTCTCCAGCACTTAAATTATCGCTGGCACCTACACGGGTAAATATTTTATCTACTAAACCAATCTTAGCAGTTGCGGCAGGAACATAACTTCCTATTTGTGCCATTAGAACTATTAAAGCTGTTTGACGAAGCAAAGCACTTTTACCGCTCATGTTTGGGCCGGTGATAATTAGAATCTGTTGCGATTCGTTATCCAGATAAACATCGTTAGCAATATATTTCTCGCTGGCATCCATCTGCATTTCTATTACCGGATGCCGACCTTCTTTTATTTCTATAACGAGCGAATCGTTTAGCTCCGGCTTTACATAATTGTTTTTAGAAGCCACTTCGGCTAAAGACAGCAGACAATCAACCCGAGCAATAAGTGCAGCATTTTGTTGAATGGTTTGCACATAATCTTTACTGAACTGGACAAGCGCAGCAAATATTTTTTCTTCCAGTGTTTGAATCTTCTCTTCAGCACCCAGAACCTTGTGTTCGTATTCTTTCAGTTCTTCGGTAATGTATCGCTCGGCATTAGTTAGCGTTTGTTTGCGAATCCAATCTGGCGGAACTTTGCTTTTGTGCGAATTGGTTACTTCCAGGAAATAACCAAACACCGAAGTAAAGCCAACCTTCAAAGAGTTGATTCCGGTTCTTGCACTTTCTTTTTGCTGTATACCGGCAATGTATTCTTTGCCGCTGTTTTTAATGGAGCGCAAATCGTCCAGCTCTACATTTACTTCATTGCGAATAAAGTTTCCTTTAGATATAATCGGACCGGCTTCTTCCCAAACTTCTTTCTCGATTTTATCTGCCAGCGTTTGCGATGGATTTAATTGTTCGCTGACTACTTTCAGCGTTTCGTTTTTAGAAGCTGAAAGAAGCAGCTTTAAATGCGGAATACAATTTAAGGCGCGCTTCAACTGCACCATTTCCCTTGGATTCACTCTTTCGAGAGAAACTTTAGAAATCAACCGTTCTAAATCGCCAATGGTGCGAATCAACTTCTTCAGTTCTTCCGATTCTATAGAGTGGTTGACAAAGTATTCTACTGCATTTAACCGTTCGTTTATCTTTTGAATATCGAGCAGTGGCATTACCGTCCAACGCTTGAGCATACGCGCACCCATTGGAGATGTGGTGTTATCTATTACGTCCAGTAAAGTCTTTCCGCCTTGATGCGGAGAATAAATCAATTCTAAGTTCCGAATGGTAAACCGGTCGAGCCAAACGTTCTTCTCGTCTGTCAGTTTTGTAATCTTGCTGATATGCGCAAGGTTGTTGTGTTCCGTATCGCGCAAATACTGAATAGCTGCACCGGCTGCGATTACGCTGAATCGTTCTTCTTCAATACCAAAACCTTTTAGTGAGTTGGTTTCGAAAAGTTTGAGGAGAAGAGTTTGCGCGTTATCGTAACTGTAAATCCAGTCGTCCAATTTGTAGGCGTAAAGTTTACTGCCGAACAATTGAAGAAACTCTTTCTGTTTTCCTTTTGGATACAACACTTCGCTCGGAGAAAGTGTTTGAATCATCTTCTCGATGTAAGCAAAGTTTCCTTCGCCAATAAAAAACTCACCGGTAGAAATATCCAAGAAAGCAATACCGTAAAAGTCCTTCTCAAAGTAAAGCGAAGCCAGGAAGTTATTGCTGCGGGTGCTAAGGATATTATCCTTTAGCGCAACTCCCGGAGTTACCATTTCAGTTACACCGCGCTTTACAATGCCTTTGGCAAACTTCGGGTCTTCTATCTGGTCGCAAACTGCCACACGCAAACCTGCACGAACGAGTTTAGGCAAATAAGTATCGAGTGAATGATGCGGAAAGCCTGCCAGTTCTATTTCGCTGGCCTTGCCGTTGCTTCTTTTGGTCAAGGTAATGCCCAAGGTTGCCGAAGCGCGCTTGGCATCTTCACCAAAGGTTTCATAAAAGTCGCCAACACGAAAAAGCAGAATAGCATCAGGATACTTCGCCTTGAACGTATTGTATTGCTTCATGAGCGGAGTTTCCGTTTCGCTCATAGCGCTTTTAATCATTGTCCGGTGAACTGCCACTGATGAATGTGTTAAGGTGTTTACGTGTTAAAGTGTTTAGGTTGAAATACAAGTGTGTCGTTCGTGTTTCAAATCTATTGGCGTGAAAATAAGAAGTGTGCTTACTTTGCGAACCGAAATTTTAAACAAGTTGTAGATGAGGAAACTGTTGAACGAAGAATTGCCGCGCTTATCTAAAGAGGAGTTTATAGAGCAAAAGAAAACTTCTGTGGTGATTGTTTTAGATAACGTGCGTAGCCATTTAAACGTGGGTTCTGTGTTCAGAACGGCTGATGCCTTTTTGATAGAAGCCATTTACCTGTGCGGCATTACCGGCACCCCCCCACATCGTGATATTCATAAAACAGCTTTGGGGGCCACTGATACCGTAGCCTGGAAACATTTTGCCACCACCGCAGAAGCAATTGATGCGCTGAAGAAAGACGGATTTAAAATAATTGCCATTGAACAAGCGGAAAGTGCAACTATGCTGGATGAGTTTGTTCCTGCAAAAGGAGAGAAGTATGCCGTTGTGTTTGGCAATGAAGTGGAAGGAGTGGAGCAGGAGGTAGTTTCTATTGCTGATACAGTGATTGAAATTCCTCAATACGGAACAAAGCATTCGCTGAATATTGCGGTGAGTGTGGGCGTGGTAGTTTGGGATTTGGTTTGTAAAATGAGGAAGTAAGTTTGGCTACTTACTAAACCTTCTGCCAAAAATATGTTGCCCATTGGTAATGGTTAGCATATAGTTACCCGTGGGGAATTCGGCAGTTGCAATCCATTTATCTTTTTCTTCGGGCTTTATTTCGCCTGTGTAAATGCACAATCCTCCTTTACCATTAATGGTGACTTTGTAACCGCTGTGCGGCAGGGCATCGGGCGTAACCAAATGAAACGAGTTGCCGATAAAACTAATGTAAACCGTAGAGCTATCCGTTTCTTCCTTTGTTATTTCGCTACGGGTTAAAGCAATAAAATAACCGGACATGCCAAAAGAACGATAAGGCGGGCATTGGTATTTGTAAGTTCCAGGTGTGGTTACTACATATTTAAACGAGTCAGCTTCGGTGGCAGAAAAGATTGGGGCTGCTTCGGGTATGGTTCCTGCAAACAAAGGGAAACGGGTGAAGTCTCCTTTCCATAAAATAGTATCGCCTACAAACACGCTCATGCTGTTTGGCTCATAGTTAGGGTAGCTGAAATTGATTAAGTGAATGGTTGCTTTTGAAACAGAAGCACTGAACAGAAACAGAATAAAGAGAGTAAAACCTTTTTTCATTTGGGTGAATGGGGACTGAAAAATAGTTTTTTCTTTTTACTGACCTTTGTAAGCAGCAAGAATTTTCACCGCCTCTTTCGCCTCCTTTACATCATGCACCCGTAGCAGGTTGGTGCCGTTCATTAAAGCAATGGTATTGGCAACGGTTGTTCCGTTTAATGCCTGTTCGGCATTTACGCCAAGTGTTTTATAAATCATTCCTTTTCGGGAAACACCCGTAAGTATGGGCAGGTTAAGGTTAGCGAAGTATTTCAGGTTTCGGAGCAACGTATAATTATGTTCTATGGTTTTGCCAAAGCCAAAGCCTACGTCCAGTATTAAATCGCTGATGCCGGCATTACGGCAAGCGGCAATTCTTTCAGCAAAAAAGTCAAGCACTTCGGTGGTTATGTTTTGGTATTGCGGGTTTTGCTGCATGTTATTCGGCAAGCCCTGCATGTGCATTATAATGTAGGGCGATTTATGTTTTGCCACGGTGGTTAGCATAGCTTCATCAAACCGCCCGGAAGAAATATCATTAATAATATGTGCACTGGCTTTTAAACATTCGTCTGCTACTTTTGCGCGGATGGTATCAATAGAAAGAATGGCTTCGGGAAATTTGTTGATGATGTTTTGAACGTGTGGCAATACGCGCTTTAGTTCTTCTTCTTCTGTAATTATTTCTGCACCGGGGCGCGAACTCATTCCGCCAATGTCGAGGATGTCGGCTCCTTCATTCAACATTCTTTCGGCTTGCGCCAATACTTCTTCTTCGCTGGTTAGCTTTCCTCCATCGTAAAACGAATCGGGTGTAATGTTCAAGATACCCATTACTTTAGGCGTGGAGAAATCGAGAAGTTGTCCTCTGCAATTGATGGTCATGTTGGTAAAGAATCTTAATTGAGTTTTCGAAATTATTATTTCCGTCTATTTTTGAACCGATGGCGAACAATACTTCTACACAGTTTGACGAGCAGATTAAAAAGTGCCGCGAAATATTTCAGAAGAAAACGCATGACTACGGCACTTCGTGGCGCGTGTTAAGGCCTAAGTCCCTCACCGACCAACTCTTTATAAAAGCACAACGCATTCAAACCATTGAAGAAGCTACTACCAAAATGGTAGATGAAGATGAGCGTTCAGAGTTTATCGGGCTTATTAACTATGCGGTTATTGGTTTAATACAAATGAAGCTGAAAGGCGATACACGCTTGGAGTTGAAGGAAGAAGAAGCTATTGCTTTTTACGATGCCGAAATAGCGCAGATTAAAGCGTTGATGATGGCAAAGAACCATGATTATGGCGAGGCCTGGCGCGATATGCGGGTAAGTTCATTTACCGATTTAATTTTGATGAAGCTGCTTCGCATTAAGCAGATAGAAGATAACCAGGGCAAGACTTTGATAAGCGAAGGCATAGATGCCGGTTACCATGATATTGTAAACTACTCTGTATTTGCATTAATTAAACTGAACGAAAATAAATAATATGACAGTCTATACCATTTTTGCACTTGTAGCAGCCGCAGCGTTTGGCTTGGCACTTATACGGTTTATTGTAAATCGTCCGCCTAATATTCTTATTACCTTTTTACATGATTTTATTGGCTGCTTTTTCATCTTCTCGGGCTTTGTAAAAGCGGTTGACCCGCTGGGCACCAGTTATAAGATGCACGAATACTTTGAGGCCTTTGCCGGTGAGGGCTTTCGCCCGTTGTGGGAGTATCTGGCAACTTGGTCAACGTTTATGGCGGTGACTATGATTGCGCTGGAGTTGTTTGTAGGGTTTGTTTTACTGATAGGCTGGAAGCCGAGGTTTACGGTGGGTGTTATCTGGCTATTAACTTTGTTCTTTACTTTTCTTACCGGTTATACTTTCCTTTCGGGTTATGGAATTTCGAAAGCATTTATTCTGGTGTCAGGTGCGGTAATCAGCTTATTTGCTTTGGTGGCCTTCCCTAAAAAGCAATCGCAACGCATGAACTTGGTTTTCTTCTCGGTAGGCATATTGGTGCTAGTATTTTTGATGAGCAAGTTTTCGGGCATATTCTTTACTGCTGAATTTGCTGAGAGTAAAATGAAGGTAACCGATTGCGGTTGCTTTGGTGATTTCATTAAACTAAAGCCTTGGGAGACTTATTATAAGGACATTATTCTTGATGTAATGATTTTGATTCTGGTGCTGAATGTAAAGTTTGTTCGTCCAGTGTTTGGTGATACCGTTAGACAGTTTCTTGCCTTTACCACGGCATCAGCTGCGTTGATTTTCTGTATCTATAATGTTTATGGCAACGAACCGGTAATTGATTTCCGTCCTTATGCAATTGGTAACGATATTAACGATTTGCGCAAAGAGAAGAAACCGGCTAAGGTGGAGATGGTGTTTGTTTACCAAAGTAATAAAACGCACCAGCCTAAAGAGTTTACTTACGATGAAGTAATGAAAGGTAAAATGGATTATGCCGAATATGATAGCATGATTGAGCGCAAAGATAAAGTGCTTGACCCGGGTATTCCTGCCAAGATTACCAACTTGAGAATTGAAAATGATGAGGGTGGGGAATTGACTGATTCGTTATTGCACGACCCTAATTATTCGTTGATGGTGGTTAGTTATAATTTGAATAAAACACATGAGGCGGCTTTTAAAGAACTGAATGAAATTGCTGCCGGTGCAGAAAAGGCTGGTGTTAAGTTTTATGCGGTTACTTTAAATGATGGACATGTAGATGAGTTCCGCCATAAGAACCAAACAGCGTATCCGTTTTACAGTGCCGATGAAACTCCTTTGAAGACTATCATCCGTTCTAATCCCGGTTTGGTGTTGTTTAAGAATGGGGTAGTGGTAAACAAATGGCATTACCGCCATTTACCGAAGGTGGAGGAACTGAATAAAACGTATTTTGCTAAGTAATGCATCTACTCAAATTCATAGCTAAGCGTTTACTAAACGGCTCATTGGTAATGGTGGGTGTGGTGTTTGTTATTTTCCTATTGTTTAATGTGTTGCCGGTTAACTCGGCACGTATGACGCTTGGTCAGCGAGCAGATGTTTCTTCGGTTAAAGCAATAGAGAAAGAGTTCCGCTTAAACCTGCCCTGGTATCACCGGTTGATGCTTTACTTTAATGATATATCACCGGTGTCGTTAAACTCGCTAGATGAAGAAGATGCACCTTCGCATTTGAATCCTGATGAAGTGAATTATACAAAGCTATTTACGGTGGGTTCTGTTTCGCTGGTATTTAAAGCGCCGTATTTGGGCAAGTCGTTTCAAACCCGCAGAAAAGTAAGTGAGGTATTGGGCGAAAAGATTTATCCAACGTTTGTATTGGCTCTTTCGGCTATGGCTATGGCATCTTTTTTCGGTATTATCCTCGGTGTGTTTGCGGCTATTAAACAGTATTCGTTTTGGGATAATGCTATTTTGGTCATGAGTACGTTTGGTATTTCGCAACCTGCTTATTTCAGCGGTATCATACTTGCTATGGTGTTTGGTTATTACTTGAGCGATTGGACACACCTAAACGTGCGCGGTTCGCTAACCGATATGGATTACATGGGCGAAACAGTAACTATATGGAAGAACCTTTGGTTGCCTATGTTGGCATTGGGCGTTCGTCCTATTGCCATTATCACGCAATTGACGCGCAGCAGTATGTTGGACGTAATGAGTCAGGATTATATCCGCACCGCCAAGGCAAAAGGTTTGAGTTATTATCAGGTAGTATTTAAACACGCATTACGCAATGCTATGAACCCGGTAGTTACATCTATCTCAGGCTGGTTGGCGGCTTTGCTTACCGGTGCTTTCTTTATCGAGAAAGTGTTTGATTACAAAGGTCTTGGTTTGCAAACTATTGAGTCGTTACTCTCGTTCGACTTCCCGGTGGTAATGGGCTCCGTGTTGTTTGTAGCCTTTGTGTTTGTGGTCATGAACATCTTTACCGATATACTTTATTCGATACTTGACCCGCGCGTAACCGTAAAGTAATGGAAGGTTCTTCCACTATATTTCTTATTGGCTTTATGGGTAGTGGTAAAACCACCTTTGGTAAAAAGCTGGCGGCTAAATTATTGTTGCCATTGGTTGATTTAGACCAGGAGGTTATTCTCCATTATCAGTCGCAGGAAGAAAATGTTCACAGCATCAAAGAAATAATTGGGCAGAACGGACTTCCCTATTTCCGCGCTATTGAAAGCGAAACACTTCGCTTAATTGACGTAAATAATAAAGTAATCTCTACCGGTGGCGGAACGCCTTGTCACTTTGATAATATGGACTGGATGAAGAGGAGAGGAGTAGTTATTTTTTTACAGGTAGATGAAGGCGTTTTGTTCAGCCGCTTAAAGAATACGGATTTAGAAGAACGACCTTTGCTGAAAGATTTAGATGAAGAAGGATTGAAGAGTTTCATTCATGAAAAACTACTGGAACGTTTGCCTATCTACTCCCAAGCTCATATTACGTTCAATCCGGTTACGCAGAAAATAGAGGACTTGATGGAGATGCTTAAATAGGAGCGGAGTTATTTGAGTAAATAACAGCCAACTATAATTTGTAAAATAGTATGTATAGAAACTGATAAACTTTGAAGCATAAAACTCTGCTGTTTTTATTCGTTCTGTTATTTAATCTTGGTTATGCCAATACCGACAAACAACTTTGGTTTGGTTTTTTGCATCAAGCGCGCTTGACTAACCATTGGGGCTATTGGATAGATATTCACCACCGCACCAAGAACGATTTTTCGAACAACTTTCATGTTGAACTCTTCCGTGCCGGTGGCACTTACTTTATAAACGACCAATGGCGAGTAACAGGGGGCTATGCTTTTATTCCGCAGTTTCCTTCGCTTACTAACCAAAGTTTTGTTCGATTAGAGCATCGCCTATGGCATCAGGTTTTCCATACGTTTACTAAAAAGAGTTTCCGGCTTACACAATACCTGCGCAATGAACAACGCCTGCTGCAAAAAACTTCTGGTGAAAAAATTATTGACGGCTATGTATTCCGCGACCGGTTGCGGTATAGTTTGATGCTGCATTTTCTGTTTAATAAAAGCAAAGCGTTTAAACAAAACAGTGTGGGAGCAGTTGTTGCCAACGAATCATTTGTAAATGCTTACAGCAGCGATAAAGTAAACTGGTACGACCAAAACCGCGCCTTTGGCGGCTTGTTTTACCAACTCACCAATGCCCTTCAACTTCAAGTAGGTTATATGAACGTATTTGCCCGAACACCTAAAGGCGATGAGGTAATACATGCCGTGCGCCTATTTGCGTTTTACACGCTTGATTTAAGAAAGAAGAAATAGACAAACTCCTATTTAGTAGTTGCTTTGCTCAATTCATCAATACTGTTTTCTTCTTTAAACTCACTGTTGAGTTTAAAATAGTTGCCTTTATCAAGCGTATGGTCAAAGGCAAACTTGGCTAAATCAAGTTTTACATTCTCGGCTGCAAATAGCTTAAGCATTTGTTTTACCTGGTCTACTGCAAAACAGTTAGAAGATATAATCTGTTTGGCAGAACTCAATTTGCCTTCATCCGTGCTGCGCGCTTTAATGCTTCTGATTGCCGAGGAAAAATCGCTGGTGCTTAAAATATTTCCCTTGCAATCGGTTGAATTAGCCACTGGTGCCGGTGATGAGGAAGAATAAGTGGTGGTAGTAGTTGTTGTTTGGGCAGGAACAAGTGCTGCCCCGTTGTTAATGCTAATACTACCACCAGGCACACCAAAGCTCATATTTACTCCGCCCGGAACAGGGGCAACAATTCCTTGTGTTTCGGTAGTAGTGGTTTCTCTAACAACGGTATTACCTCCGCTATTTACTACAACTACTGTCGGACGGTCTTCAATATAACCGGGGTAAGTAGTTTGCGATTGCCAACGAAGAACGTATTCCCCCTTATTGGTTTTCTTAATCATGTGTGTAGCATCTACCGGGCTGCCGTGACCATCGGTTAGTTGAAATATTTTTCTTTCAATAGGGGGGATAGAGGAATCTTCAAACTCCACCCTGATTTTGTAATACGATTGTGTAAGATTGATAATACGCACCCGCTCCATCGGCTCATCGTTTTTCTTCTCGCCATTCAGGTAAACCGTAAACTTTACATGGTCTTCGTTATAAATGGTTACGTGCGAGTAGAAAGCAGCCTGCAGTGACAACATGCCGAGACACAGAAGCAAAAGCGCGTACGTTTTTTTTTGCATAGCCAATTATTTAGTAAAGATTCAGAAGATTTAAACTCCCACGGCCTCTTCCTTCATCAAATGCTTCACCTTTTCCCAAGGCTCGTATTCAAAGTGTTTGCGGCCTTTTACTTTTTCGGGGAAGCGAACGTGGTATTCAAACTCGTGGCGGAAATGACGGATAGCCGCAGCCACCGGCCAAGCAGCCGCATCGCCCAGCGGGCAAATAGTATTGCCTTCAATTTTGCGTTGTATATCCCAAAGCAAATCTATGTCTTCCATTTTTCCGTAACCGTGCTCTAAACGCCAGGTTACTTTTTCTAGCCAACCTGTTCCTTCGCGACAAGGCGAACATTGACCGCAGCTTTCATGATGGTAAAAGCGCGAGAAATTCCAGGTGTTTCGCACAATACACTGGCGGTCGTCATAAACAATAAAGCCGCCCGAGCCAATCATACTACCGCTGGCAAAACCGCCATCGCTCATGCTTTCGTAAGTCATTAAGCGCTGTTCGCCATTTGCTGTTTTAAATAATAACTCAGCAGGAAGAATAGGCACCGAAGAACCACCCGGCACACATGCCTTTAATGGTCTGTCGGTTTGCATCCCTCCGCAGTATTCATCACTCATTACAAATTCTTCTACCGGTACGTTCAGTTCAATTTCATACACCCCCGGCTTCTTAATATTACCCGAAGCAGAAATCAATTTTGTTCCCGTGCTTTTACCAATACCAATCTTAGCAAACTCCTCTCCACCGTTCATTATAATCCACGGCACATCCATGATGGTTTCCACATTGTTCACCACCGT
>CAMBIM010000075.1 GCA_945867505.1 Chitinophaga pinensis | reverse complement strand
TACTGCACATTTATCGTAACAGAAAGCGTTCAATTTAGCACGAAGTTCTTCGTTATGTTTTTCGTGAACGTAAGTTCTTTTAACGGTATTGCCGGTTTCAGTTTGAAACTCGTTCAATATTTTAACCTGTGTTTTAATTGCATCGTGCGCGAACATGATAGCCTCTACCATATCGGCTTCGCTAACTTCGTTCATTTCGCCTTCTACCATTACAATAGATTGTTCGGAAGCGGCAACTATCAAATCGATATCAGCAGTTTCAACCGCTGTCTTTGTTGGGTTGATAACCAACTTGCCATCAATCTTAGCTACGCGAACTTCAGATATAGGACCGTTGAAAGGAATATCGGAAACAGCAAGAGCGGCAGAAGCTGCTAAACATGCCAAAGCATCCGGTAATTCATTTAAGTCGCCAGAAACTAAAGTTACCTGAACTACTACGTTTGCATGATAATCTTCAGGGAATAACGGGCGAAGCGCACGGTCAATTAAACGAGAAACTAAAATCTCATCATCGCTAGCTCTTGCTTCGCGTTTGAAAAAGCTTCCAGGAATTCTGCCTACAGAAGCCATGTTCTCGCGGTATTCAACCGTCAACGGCATAAAGTCTACGCCATCTTTAGCGTCCTTATCGGCACAAACCGTTGCAAGCAACATAGTGTTACCGTATTTTACCATTGCAGATCCGTCAGCTTGTTTAGCCAATTTGCCGGTTTCAATTTCTATTATCCTCCCTCCTCCAAGGTCGATTGTCTTTTTAATAATGTTCATTTTGTTGTTTTTAAATTTTTTAGATTTTAAATATTACAAAGTGAGAATAAAACAGTTTCCTGTAGTCATATCTTATTTCGTAATTCTGATTTCTTATTTTTTGCAGGAGGGGAAGGCAATTTGCCTTGTTTAGTTTTTCGTCAGGGTCCATCCCAAAACCTACCCGGACGTTTTCATCTATAAAAAGAGAAGGGATGGCATTGAGCCATCCCTTCTAAAGAAATTTATTTTCTGATTCCTAATTTTGCAATTAATGAACGGTAACCTGTAAGGTCAGTTTTCATTAAGTAGTTCAACAACTTTCTACGTTGACCTACCATACGAACCAACGAGCGGGTGTTGCTGTGGTCTTGTTTGTTAGTTCCCAAATGCTCACTTACGTGGTTGATTCTTTGGGTGAACAAAGCTATTTGTGCTTCGGTGGAACCTGTGTTTTTTTCAGATCCACCATATTCTTTAAATAAACTCTTTTTTACTTCGGCTGTAACTTGCATTTTTGTTTCTTTTTAAATTGAGCGCGCAAAGATAACCGTCCATTTTGAAAATCCAAACGCTGATAATTTTACATTTTAATATATTTTGACTGGGTAAAATACGTGTATTTTAAATTCACATTTTGTTAACCCTTATTTTGATGTACATATCGAACTCCTTGGTTTTATTTGCAAAAAATAAAAAAGCATGAAAAAATATTTATTAATAATAGTATCCATTTTATGGAGCACTATTACTTTTTCGCAGGCAAATGTTACTGTGGGACCATACTTGCAAAGTCCTACCCCGACCAGTATTAAAATAAAATGGCGTAGCGATGTAGCTGCTTCTTCAAAAGTATTGTTTGGTTTAGATCCATCTAATTTAAATCAAACAGTAATAGACACCGCAGTTACAACTTGGCATACTGTATTACTAAGCGGACTTAATCCGTATACGCAATATTTCTACTCAATTTACAATAATAATGTATTTGGTGAGGGTGGTGATAGCTCATATAGATTTAGAACTTTTCCGGTTTCGACCGATCCTGGTCACGTTAGAGTATGGGCTATAGGTGACTTCGGGAAAGGAAATAGTAAACAGCAAAAGGTTCGTGATTCGTATCCTTTAGATTCGGTAGAAACTAACTTGTGGTTATGGCTTGGAGATAATGTTTACGAAAACGGAACAGAACAAGAATACTTAGACAAGGTTTTTGATTCGGTTTGGGGCTATCGAAAAATTATGAAACACTTACCTTTTGAACCGGCACCTGGAAATCATGACTACGGTGTTATTTCTCCTCCTCAAAGCACTAAACCGCCATTACAACATGCGGGACCCTATTTTGATTTTGTTGATGTCTACACAAATGCAGAGGCTGGGGGAGTGCCAACTGGCCATGAATTGTTTTATTCGTTTGATTACCGCAATGTGCATTTTATTTCTCTAAACTCTGAATTAGGTTCGCCTACTACCCCCGCTCATAACTGGACAGGGGTAAGTTTTAGTGGAAATACTTTTACTTCTTCTCCAATGTCAGATTGGCTTGTTCAGGATTTATCCACAAACACCAAGCCATGGGTTATTGCTTATTGGCATCAACCTCCCTATGCTGATGGTTCTCATAGAAGTGCTGAGTTTTATGAAGTGTATATGAAAGCAATGCGCGAAAATTATTGTAAGATTTTAGAGCAGTATGGTGTAGATTTAGTCATTTGTGGTCATGACCATACTTACGAAAGAAGCTATCTTGTTCACGGTTGCTATGGTGACGAAAGTAATATTGGACCTGCTAATTATGTACAGACAACCAGCGGTAAAGATTCTTTAGGAGAAGCATACATTAAATATGCAACTGGAGCAAATCCAAATTTAGGTACAGTATACGTTAACAATGGAAATTCTGGAAGCGATTATGGCTCAGCAGATTTTTTGCACCCTTATATGTATGCTGAATATGGATGTGATGGTTGTTTGGGATCTTTCGTAATTGACGTAGATAGTAATCGTTTAGTGGGTAGGCATATTGACGGGAATAGAATTACTCGTGATGAATTTACAATCTATAAAATGGGAATATCTACGGGTATTGAAAAGGTTACAGAACTTGAAACTATTAGTAAGATTCTGATAGCACCTAATCCTTTCCATAATTCAACTATTGTTTCATTTGAATTATTGCAAAATGAATACGTGTCAATTCGTTTAATGGATGTCACTGGTAAACTTACCACTGTTCTGCAAAGTAATTTGAATAAAGGAAATCAGCAGGTGGAAATAAATGCTCAGCAGTTAAAACTTGCCAAAGGAATTTATACGCTTCAGCTATCAACCGGTAAGCAAAGTATTTCACGTTCATTGGTTGTACAATAGAGAATGAAAATCTTTATATTAATTTCTCTTACAGTTTGTGCGCTTCATTCAAATGCACAGATTTTTGATATTACTGATTTTGGTGCTGTAGGCAATGGAAGCACCATGAACACGATTGCTATACAGTCCGCAATTGATAGTTGCCATAACGCTGGTGGAGGAATTGTTCGTGCAGCGGGAGGGAATTTTTTGACTGCCACTGTTTTCTTAAAGAGTAATGTAACCATTCAAATTGATTCAGGAGCAACCATTACAGGTTCCCCTAATACAATAGATTATCCGGATGTAATTCCACAAATCAGGAGTTATACCGATAATTATACCCAGCGTTCTGTATTTTATGCCGAAGGGCAACACAATATTGGTATTACCGGAAAAGGAACATTTCATGGTAACGGTATATCAGCCAATTTTTTGTTAAATGCTGGGGACAAGCCTTACGGATTCCGATTTATTTCGTGCTCTAATGTAAGATACGAAGATGTTACACTGCTTAATTCAGGTTTTTGGATGATGCACAATCAAGATATTGATACCCTTTTTATCAAAAATGTAAAAATCACAAATCAAAACTTGGGTAACGGTGATGGAATTGGCATAGACGGATGTAAGCATGTGATTGTTGACAGTTGCTTTGCCAACTGTAACGATGACCCGATTGTTGTTAAAACTACTTCACTTTCTTCAAGCGAAGATATTTCTATTAGCAATTGTACCGTAATGACTTATTCACGGGCTATTAAATTAGGAACAGAAACGCACGGAGCTTTTAGAAATATTCATATCAGCAATATTACTGTAATACTAAGTACCACAGCGGCTATTCCTGCCAAATGCGGGATAAATCTTTCGGTAGTGGATGGAGGTAGCATGGAAAATGTCCTGATAGAAAATGTTACTATGACCGGCATTAAAGTTCCTATATTAATCCGTTTGGGTAACCGCGGCCGTAAGTATACCGATACAGCTAATACGCCTGGTGTTGGTTTTTTGCGCAATGTTGAGTTGCGCAATATTACGGCTACTGCTAGCACCAATGTTACCAGTTCCATAACCGGTATTCCGGGGTATTACGCAAAGGGTATTCGATTACGCAACATTGCTATTACTTTCCCGGGCGGTCAATCTGCTGTAAGCAGCGGGTTTATTGTCCCTGAAAACATTAATAGCGGACCTGAGGCAACTATCTTTGGCGATACCTTGCCAGCCGGGGGGCTTTATGTTCGTCATGTAGATTCTATTCAGTTTTGCAATGTTCATTTTTATGCCCAACAGCCAGACGCGCGACTCGATTATGTTTTTGATGATGTGCTAAACATTGATTCTTCAGAGGTTTGTGACATCAGTGCAATTGAGTATATAGATTATTACCGAAGAGATATTAATGTAAATCCCAATCCTGTAGCTATGGGCAATTGGCTTTTAGAAACAGGGGTGGAGTGGGTGGAGGGCAAGGTGCTTGTGGTTGATATAACAGGAAAGGTATTACAGAGTGTTACGATTACTGATTCGCGCACTGCCATAGCTGCTGACGATTTTAAATCGGGTATTTATTTTGCCATAGGTGTTAAGAACATGCAGAAGTTTTTTGTTAAGCTGATAAAGCAGTAGGCCGCATTGTTCAGGGTTCAAAAAGTTTAATTTTTTATTGTTATTAGGAAATATTTAATATACTTTCGGATAACTAAAACTTAAGTTATGGCTAAGAAAGTTAAAACTGTTACCCACAAGCAAACTGTTTATCTTAACAAAGCAACCGGTCGTTTTGCTTCTGCAAAATACGCGAAGCAATATCCTGCAAAAGTTCTCCGCAAATCTATTACCATTACTAAAAAGGCTTAATTCTGTAAAGAGTTAAGCCTTTTTTCTTCTGTTTTAATAAAGCAGGAGATGGCACGAAGTGCCGAAAGTTGGTGGTAAAATCCTCAAATTTCGAATAATATAGTTAGCTAAACCGCGTCAGTTCTTTGCGCTCTTCGTCAAATTGCAAAGCAAATTCCTTTTCCAGTTTTTCCAGTTTGGCTAAATTTTTTTGTACAAACTTTTGGTGTGCTTCCGAGGTGGGGTTACGCGGCTTGTGCCGCGCGGCAAGCAATAGTTCCTCCATATCGCTCATTAACGTAATTGTTTTGGGTTGTAGCATGGTGGTGCAAAGTTTTTCCCATACATAATTGGTTGCTTGGTAGTTTGGGTGCAACATATCTTCGGCAAAAAAGCGGTAGTCGCGCAGGTCGTCCATTACCAACTCATAGGCTGGGAAATAAAAATAGTCCGTTTGCTGTTGTCGCAATTCTTGAATAGCCGCAAACAAGTGCGCCTTGCTTACTGTATTTTCGTGGTGCCCAAAGGCGAAGTAACGAACAGGGCTAACGGTTAAAACAGTATGCAATTGGAAATTGGCAGTATGCAATTTTGAAAGTGTCTTGCTTAAAACCGAAACTATTTCATCGGGCTTCATAAATCGCTTTTCAAATTGCGTTCCTGAAAGTTTATGGCAGTTTGAAACTATGCGCGCTTCCTGTATTCTCTGATTACTAGTTTCTAATTTCTGATTTCCCTCTACCTTCAATTCAAATACATGACTTGTTCCAAAAGTCAAAAATAAAACTGTTGCATGTTTCAAATCTTCTGAGGCCTGCAATAGATTATCATTAATTACATGTAACGCCTCTTTAACTGTGCTGCGCGAAAAACTGCTGTGGTGGTCGTAGCTATGATAAAGTTCATCGTGGTAGACCAAATCTTTTTCGGTGTAAAGAATTGGATTCAGCAGCCGTTCAATTGCCGCAGCTATAGAGTGCGGGTTGTATTGCTGACCAAAGGGATTTATATTGATGTTGAATTTATACTCCTTAAACTTCTTGCCAATATTCTCCGAAAAGCAAGAGCCTATGCTCACTATCTTATCGGTATGCGAAATAAGAAAGGGAGATTTTTCGGGATTAACAACAGTGCGAAAAGACTTCATCAAAATATTTTGCGCGAAGATAATTTTTGTTGCAACCCCGAAAGGGTTCAAAACCCTTTCGGGGTTTATTCCCCCTGTAACTGCCAACTGTTTTTTGATACATTTGCGCCTCTTTAAAATAAACATTCACCACATAATAGCAGTAATGGAAACATTGATTAGAGTTGCGCAATTTCTTTTAAGTTTATCTATATTGGTTTTACTTCACGAGTTTGGTCATTATATCACCGCCCGCATGTTCAAAACACGCGTAGAAAAATTTTACCTCTTCTTCGATTTTCTTTTCCCTATTCCCACCGTTTTAAACTTCGCCATTTTCAAAAAGAAGATAGGCGATACAGAATACGGCTTGGGTTGGTTCCCTCTTGGCGGTTATGTAAAAATTGCCGGTATGGTAGACGAAAGCATGGATGCCGAAGCCATGAAACTTCCTCCTAAGCCCGATGAGTTCCGAAGCAAGAAACCGTATCAGCGGTTAATTATAATGCTGGGCGGTATCATCGTAAATATTCTACTTGCCTTTGTTATCTACGCTCAACTTCTTTACTGGAATGGCGAAAGCTATTTGCCTACCGAGAACGTAACCTACGGCTTTGCCGTAGATACCACGGCACAAAAAATAGGCTTGAAAGATGGAGATAAAATCATCTCTTATAATGGCGGAACAAAGTTTAAACGCATAGAGGCAATTCCTATTGATATGCTGATTAACAACGCAAAAACATTGGAGATTGACAGAGCAGGAGAGAAGAAAACGCTGGATGTGCCAAGTGGAGTTTACAAAGAGATAATGGCGAGTAAAGGTGCAGAGTTTATTACCCCAATTGTGCCTTGTATGGTAGATACCATGTTCCCCGAAATGGCATTGGCAAAAGCCGGTGGCAAGCAAGGCGACCGTATTATTCAGCTTGATTCTGTTCACATAAACTTCTTTCACGAATTCCGTAGAGAAATAAAGAACTTTAAGGGAGCTAACACTTATATAGTGGCACTTCGCGGAACAGACACCGTGCGTTTTGATATTACTATACCTGATTCTGCAAAAGTTGGCTTTACTACTTATAAATTCGACCAATACTTTACTATAGTGGAGAAGAAATATACGCTGCTCGAATCTTTTCCTGCCGGTGTGAAAAAAACTTGGGAAACCCTGGTTAACTATGTAAAGCAATTCCGCATTATCTTCAATCGCGATTTGCAAGGCTATAAACAGGTGGGTAGTTTCTTCACCATCGCCAAACAGTTTTCACCGGAGTGGGATTGGTTGCGTTTCTGGAGCTTAACCGCTTTCTTATCTATTGCTTTAGCCTTCGTCAATCTGCTGCCAATTCCGGCATTGGATGGCGGACACGCGCTGTTTACTTTGTATGAAATGCTAACAGGCAGAGTGCCAAGCGAGAAATTTTTAGAGCGCTCACAAGTGGTGGGCATGATTATCATTTTTGCGCTCATGATTTTTGCACTCGGTCATGATATTTTCAGAATCTTCTTTGGAAAATTCTAATTGACAGATAAACTTTAAACCATGGCAACAGGATTTTTTAAAGTTCCGCAACCGCATAACGAACCCGTAAAGAGTTACGCCCCCGGTAGTAAAGAAAGAATTGAACTAAGAGCCAAATTGAAACAGATGCGTGCCGAAGTGCGCGACATACCTATGTTTATTGGCGCAAAAGAAGTTCGCGAAGGCAAGAAGCTATCGCTGCACCCGCCACACGACCATAAACATCTGCTTGGCTATTATTATAAAAGCGAAAAGCAACACGTAAAGCAGGCCATTGATGCGGCACTTACTGCGAGAAAGAAATGGATAACCTTAACGTGGGAACAACGTGCGGCTATCTTTTTAAAAGCTGCCGAACTTATTGCCGGACCTTACCGTGCAGAGTTAAATGCTGCTACCATGTTGGGTCAATCTAAAAATGCTTATCAAGCAGAAATAGATTCGGCTTGCGAGATTATCGACTTCTTGCGCTACAACGTGCAGTTTATGACGGAGATTTATGCTATGCAGCCGGCATCATCACCAGGCATCTGGAATCGTATGGAATGGCGACCGCTGGAAGGTTTTGTTTACGCCCTTACTCCTTTCAACTTCACCGCTATTGCCGGTAACCTTCCCACCAGTTGCGCCATGATGGGCAACGTAGTGGTTTGGAAACCATCGAACACACAAGTGTATTCTGCGCATGTGCTCATGAAAATTTTTAAAGCAGCAGGAGTGCCCGATGGCGTTATCAATCTAATTTACCCAAGCGGACCCGATGCGGCTGATGTTGTTTTTCAGCACCCCGATTTTGCGGGCATTCACTTTACCGGCAGCACGGGAGTGTTCCAGGACATCTGGAAGACCATAGGCAACAACATACACCGCTATAAGACTTACCCGCGTATTGTGGGCGAAACAGGAGGTAAAGATTTTATTCTTGCTCACAAATCAGCCGATGTAAAAGTATTGGCAACTGCCATCAGCCGCGGGGCGTTTGAATATCAGGGGCAGAAATGCTCTGCTGCATCACGAGCTTACGTTCCTTCTAACTTATGGAATGAAGTAAAGAAGTTGGTGCTGGCAGATTTAGCTACCATGAAGATGGGCGGCACAGAAGATTTCGGCAACTTTATTAATGCAGTAATTGACGAAAAGAGTTTCGATAAGTTGACTTCATACATAGATGCTGCCAAGAAGGGCAAGGATGCAAAAATTATTGCCGGTGGAAATTACAATAAGAGCAAGGGTTACTTTATTGAGCCTACAATCATACAAGCCAAAGACCCGAGGTATGTAACCATGTGCGAAGAACTCTTCGGACCGGTGCTTACCATTTATGTTTATGAAGAAGATAAGTTTGAGGAAATTATCAAGACCGTAGATTCTACTTCTATCTACGCGCTTACCGGTTGTGTAATTGCCCAAGACCGATATGCAATAGATTTAGCAACCTCAAAATTGCAGAATGCTGCGGGCAACTTCTACATCAATGATAAACCAACCGGAGCAGTAGTGGGGCAACAACCATTTGGAGGAGCAAGAGGTTCAGGAACAAACGATAAAGCCGGAAGCATGATTAACTTGATGCGTTGGGTTTCGCCACGCACCATAAAAGAAACTTTTGTTCCACCGGTTGACTATCGCTATCCGTTTTTAGAGAAAGACAAATAAGCGGAAAGGGAAAATGTCACCCTGAGCGGAGTCGAAGGGTGAAGATGCTTCGACTCCGCTCAGCTTGACATAAAGTATAATGTTATCACAAAAAGAAATATTCAGTAAAGCAGGATTGGTAATTGTATCCATCCTGCTTTCGCTTTTTATAGCAGAACTTATTCTTCGGTTCTTATACCCTGAACAAACGAAGTATTTTGTTTGGCAACCAAATCTGCAACACACTTTTTATCCCGATTCGAACATTTTACATGGTTTAAATGGAGCAAGTCAGTTCTCCATCAATTCGCAAGGCTTTAGAGGCGATGAATTTGAAAACGATAGTAGGCAAAAGTATATCTGCCTTGGCGGTAGCACTACCGAATGTTTGTATTTGGATGATAACGAAACTTGGCAACACCAACTACAATTATTGATGGGTTCTCGCACCGCCCTTCCTCCCGCTATTGGCAGTATTGGCAAGAGTGGCTGCACCACCCGTGAGCATTATCTGCAACTTAAATATTACGTTCCGCAAATTGGCAAAATAGATGGTGTTATGTTAATGGTCGGCTTAAACGATATGATGAAACGCCTAAGCCACGATACGTTGTTTGAAGATAATTTTCAGTTAACTCAGCAAGTGGAAGATTCCTTAGTAAACACAATCTTTCTGTCAAACGAGAAGGAGAATGTTTGGTGGAGAAAGACGAATCTATTTCAATTCGCGCAAAACATTCTTCATCGAACAAAAAAAGTTGAATGGCAAAACGTGCAGGATGATGAAGGAAAGATTTACAAAACTTGGAGAGCAAATCGTCAACGTGCGGCTGTTGTTCTTTACTCGCTTCCCGATTTAAGTTCTGCACTTAATGAATACGAACGCAACCTGCAACTGATTTATGAAGAAACACAGAAGCAAGGAATTAAATTGATTGTTGTTAATCAATCTGCCTTGTATAAAGATACGATGAGTGTTTACGAGAACAATTTGTTGTGGATGGGTGGTGTTGGGAATTTTCAAGAAGAACGCGGACATGCTTATTATTCTTCTAAGGCATTGCGCAAAGGGTTACAACTATACAACGGGCGGCTTCAACAATTTTGTTCAGATAAGCATTATATAAAATTTGTGAACCTTGCCACTTCGCTGCCTTGCGATACGTCAGTATTTTATGACGATTGCCACTTTAATGAAAGCGGAGCAAAAAAGGTTGCAGGAATAATTGCCGAACAAATTATTAGATAACTATTGTAAATAGATACAACTTTTGATAGCGCAAAGCGTTATTTGTGTGTAATGAAGATTAAAACCATTTTTCAATTCTTACTTTCTATTATTCTTCCGCTCGCTATTGGCGGGTTCTCTGGATTTTTAACCGCCAACGAAGTAAATGACGATTGGTTTGTCAATTTAATTAAGCCACCTTTCAATCCACCTAATTATTTGTTTGGCCCTGTGTGGTCGGCACTTTATTTATTGATGGGCGTTTCTTTATTTCTTATTGTGAAGATGGAGAAAAGTGAACTGCGCACCAATGCCATTCTTGCTTTCGGTTTACAGTTGTTTCTAAATTTTTGGTGGAGCATTTTCTTCTTCCGCTTTCAACGCCCGGATGTGGCTTTAGCCGAGATAATGTTAATGTGGTTTTCTATTCTGTATATGATTTTCTCTTTTTACAAATTGAAACCTATTGCGGCTTACATACAAGTTCCCTATTTGCTATGGGTAAGTTTTGCGTCTATTCTAAATGCATCTTTTTGGTGGCTCAATAAATAACGAAAGTTATTTTTGACCCATGACGCTTGCTGATATTCAAAAAAAATACTGGGACGAACTATCCAACGTTTATGACGAACGAGAAGCACGGGCTATTACTAAAATGGTTTTCGAGAAAATACTTGAACTGCAATGGCACATACTTTTCTTAGAGCGTTTCAGAATACTTACCACCAATCAAGTAGAAAGACTAAACCAAATCCTGACTTATTTACTTACGCACGAACCGGTTCAATACGTTTTAGAGGAAGCTGATTTTTTGGGCTTGAAGTTTAAAGTAAATCAACACGTTTTAATTCCAAGACCTGAAACAGAAGAATTGGTGGACTGGATAATTTCAGAAATCAGAAATCAGAAATCAGAAATCAGAATTCTTGATATTGGAACCGGCAGTGGCTGTATTCCAATTTCCATTGCAAAGAAGTTTCCAGAAGCACATATTGAAGCAGTTGATATAAGCGAGCAAGCTTTAAAAGTAGCGGAAGAGAACAACTTGCTTAATCAGACACAAGTCAAGTTTTATAAACTGGATATTTTGAATGAAGAGTTTGCCGCCCAAAAATA
>CAMBIM010000074.1 GCA_945867505.1 Chitinophaga pinensis | reverse complement strand
CTCCACATGTATTTTTGCTCGTTATTCTTTCTGAATGTTTCTAAGCCAGAAGTATCTTTCACCGCCTTTGTCCAAACCATTCTATCCATCAATTCAAACAAAAGAATTCCGTCTTTGTATTCTTTCATCAAATTTTTGAAATCAGGTTTTTTGATTTCCAGCATACTTTCTTCATACTCTAAACACTTTGCATTTATAAATCCATCGTAGTATTCATTCAACAAAGCATCTTTATTTTTATCGCCTCTCTTCTTTGAATTTTTCTCAATGTATTCTGCAAAATCATTAGTAGTGTAGTTCTTTCCTGCAAGTGTAAAAAGTGCATTTGAGTTGGCGCGAAGTGCGCTATCAGCTTTCCAGTTTCCTTTCAAAATATTGCTGTCTAACTTAGCTTCAAAACTGGTTTTAGAAACTATAAACTGAACAAATCCATTTTCCTTTTTAATGCGCTCAACCAAAACAGATTTAGCCACTTGCGAGCGCGTATCTCTTTCTACTTTCTTTTTAATATCAGTTTTAGCATCGGCAAACGTAGGCATTTCGCGTTTTTCCAAACGCTTGATGATATGCCATCCAAATTGAGTCATCACCGGTTTAGTAAAGTCTCCATCTTTTTGCAAACCGAATGCAGCATCTTCAAATTCCGGAACCATACGGATAGAAGTTCCTGAACCAAACCATTGCAACTCTCCACCTTTAACGCGTGTTGCTTTATCGTCAGAATATGTTTTAACCGCTTCATCAAAAGGTAGTTTGCCCGAAGTGATTAAGCCATAAGCTTCTTCTACTTTTTTCTTTACAGAATCTTTTTGCGCTGGTGTTGGGTTTTCAGGGAAACGAACTAACAAGTGCGCTACATGAATTTGTCCGCGCGCTGCACGGGTTTGATTTAGCTTAACTAAGTGGTAACCAAACTCTGTGCGAACCGGTGCAGTAGCCGTTTCGCCTGGTTTCAGACTATATACCGCAGTTTCAAACGGATAGATTGTTCCAAAAACGGTAAACCAACCAATATTACCATCGTTAGTTTTTGCTGATGGATCTTCTGAACTTTCTTTAGCTACTTTTTCGAATGCTTCGCCTTTGTCTAAGCGTTTCTTTAAAGCCGAAATCTTTTTGAAAGCTGCCAATGTATCAGCAGGGTTTGCATTTTCATCGCACTTTACCAAAATATGGCTGGCGTTAATTTCTGTCTTAGAACGCTCATAACCTTCGGTGATTAGTTTGTCCGAAATTTCACGGTCGGTTAAATACGATTTTGCCAATTGTTTTCTGTAGCCTTCTAATTCCGTTTTCAAACTGGTGATGGTATCTAAATGAAGTGCTTCTGCTTCTTTAACTTTCAAACGAAAGTTTTCATACAGATTCAAATAATCACGCAACGATTTTTCGCTGTAATCGGCTTGGTTGTTAACGTTGTTTTTGTTGTAAACGTATTGAAAGTCGCTCACCGTAACCTTATCGCTTCCGGCTGTAAAAAGTGTGCGGCTATCGGTGTTAGTTTGGGCAAAAGCGAATCCTAAAAAAAGCGAGAGAGAAACTATTGCAAAATACTTCTTCATGTTGGGTATAATTTTTTGATTGTGGCAAATATTATCTGCCTTTTTTAATGAGGGGCGAAGTTAGTTTTTTTTAACAGCGCAGGAAATGCGGAATCCCCCTTACAAAACATCCAAACACAAAGCCAAGTATTTCACGAATTTTTAAATACAAATGGTTGCTCAGTTCATGTAATTCGTGGCTTACTTCTTATCTCAAAAACTATTTTTACCCACATGAAAGATAAGCCGAGAAAAATTTTGAGCAATGTAGCCATAACGGATATGAGTAGTGAAGGAATGGGCATTGCGCGTATTGAAGGCAAAGTAATTTTTGCTGAGAAGGCCGTGCCGGGCGATGTGGTAGATGTAGAAGTGCGCAAAAGCAAAAAGAGTTTTGCCGAAGGTGTAATTGCAGAATTGAAAACAGCCTCCCCACTTCGAATAAAAGCAGAGTGTCAGCATTTTGGAGTTTGTGGTGGTTGTAAATGGCAACACATTAGTTATGCCGAGCAACTAAAGTTTAAAAAGAAAATTGTTGCTGATGCTTTTGAGCGAATTGGCAAAATTGATTTTCCGGATATGCCCGATGTATTGGGTTGCGAAAACAATTTCTTTTACCGTAATAAATTGGACTTTGCATTTACCGATAGAAGATGGCTAACCGAAACAGAAATTAAAAGCGGAGTAACTTACGAGCATCGCAATGCTTTGGGTTTTCACGTGCCGGGGAGTTTTTCGGGAGTAATTGATATTGAAAAATGCTGGCTGCAAGCCGACCCATCTAACCAAATTAGAATTGCAGTAAAAGAGTTTGCGCTAAAGAATGGCTACACATTTTTTAATCTGAAAGAACAAAGCGGTTTGTTGCGAAACCTGATGATTCGCACAACCTCTACAGGAGAAGTATTAGTGCTAATTGCATTTTACGAAAACGATGAAGAGAAAATTGAAGCATTACTGAAATATGTAAACGAAACTTTTCCGCAAATTACTTCGCTTCAATATGTCATCAACAGCAAGCGTAACGATACCATTTACGACCTCGAGCCAAAGGTTTATAAAGGCAATACTTATATCGTTGAGCAACTTGGCAACTATCGGTTCAAGATTGGAACAAAAAGTTTTTTTCAAACCAACTCCGTGCAAGCAAAAGTACTTTACGATATAACTAAAGACTTTGCGGATCTACAGCACGATGATGTAGTTTACGATTTGTATACTGGTGTGGGAAGCATTGCGCTTTACGTTTCCGATTCGTGTAAACGCGTGGTTGGCGTAGAGTTGATAGAAGCGGCTATTGCTGATGCAAAAGAAAACGCCAAACTGAATTCGGTCGACAATTGCACTTTTTATGCGGGCGATATGCGCATGGTTTTAAAACCTGAATTCATTGCTGCCAACGGCAAACCTAATGTAGTAATTACTGACCCACCGCGCGCAGGTATGCATGAAGATGTGGTGAAAATGCTTTTGCAATTAGAAGCACCGAAGATTGTTTACGTAAGCTGTAACCCCGCCACACAGGCACGCGACTTGCAATTGCTTTCTGAAAAATATGAAGTAGTGCGCGTGCAACCAGTAGATATGTTTCCGCATACTACGCATATTGAGAATGTGGTGGATTTGCGTTTGAAGCCTTCTGTTTTATTTTAGATTTACGCTTATGAAATAATAACTAAAGGCAATGCCTATAAATGTGTTAAGATGAAAATCAAATTTGTAAATCATTCCAGTTTTATAGTTGAACATAACGGAGTATCCATTATTGCCGACCCGTGGTTAGAAGGAAAAGTTTTTAATAATGGCTGGGATTTAATCAGCAAATCGAAGTTTAGCTATAACGATTTTAAGGACATTAACTATATCTGGTTCTCGCACGAGCATCCCGATCATTTTTATCCGCCTAACTTAAAGCAGATTCCTGCCGAGTATAAGAAGAACATTACGATTCTTTTTCAAAATACTATTGATGGCAGGGTGGCAAACTATTGCCGCAAATCTGGGTTTAAGGAAGTAATTGAAATGCACAAAGGCAAACAATACGAACTTGGTAACGACTTTAGTGTAATGTGCGAATATTTTGGCGAAGGCGATTCATGGATTGCCTACAAAGGCGGAGGGCTAACCATACTAAATACAAACGATTGCGGAGTGCGAAATCTGCCACAGGCAGAATACATTAAAAATGTAGTAGGCAAGGTGGATGTACTGCTTACTCAGTTTTCGTATGCTTATTGGGCAGGCAATAAAGATGAAGTTGCGTTGCGGAGAAAGATTGCTGATGAAAAGCTAGAAGCCATGAAATTTCAGTGCGACTTTTTTAAACCAACAGTTACCATTCCTATTGCAAGTTTTGTTTATTTCTGCCACGAAGAAAACTTCTACTTAAACGATAGTGTAAATACTGCCGAAAAAACATATCACTACCTAAAGAATAATACAACTACAGAACCTGTTGTATTGTATAATGGCGATGAGTATTCATTTCCGCAAGCATGGGATTCGGCAAAAGCAATTGCGCAATACAAGAGCGATTTTAATAATATAGAACTTAACCCCGATAATTTGGTTAAAAATAACCAGATACCGTTAGAAAATTTATACAATCAGGCAAAAGCATTTACTACCAACCTTATTAATACAAATAATTTTATTGTAAAGGGCTTGCTTAAGCCTACTGCAATTCATTTAATGGATTACAACCAAACTTTTGTATTGTCGCTTAAGTCCGGTTTGAAGAAACAGGAAATTAATTACAACAGTTGCGATGTTTCTCTGTCATCAGAATCGCTACTGTTTTGTTTGAAATTTCCATACGGGTTAGATACCACACAAATAAACGGACGGCTACAAAAACCTAAAGCAGGAAACTATACCAACTTCTATAATGTTTTTAGAATTGACCAGCAAAAAAGCCGTGGGCAAGACATGACTTTAGGGTATTTGTTTGGTGTGCTTATTCGTAAAATATTGATAAAGCTAAACCTGTATAAGGTATAAAACTGAATATACGTTGTTATGAATCTTGACGAAGAAATATACAAGTCGCTACATGATGATTTGGAAATTTGCCGCGATTATATCCGTCAAATTTCGCACGGTATGGTAAAGGGCGATGTAACCAAGTATCCGATTTTTGTAGCTATGCGCGGTGAGAATGATGTAGACTTAGGTTTGCCGGTTGTAAACCGGGCGGACTTTGACATCAGTTGGAATTTCAACGCTTCGCATCTTGAAGAATTTGTAAGTAAAGGGGTGGTGATTCGCGAAAAGGCAAACGAGTTTATAAAAGCTTACAAAAACCCTGTAGAATTTATGTGTGTTTTTGTGGCGGAAGACGAAAACGCCAGTTTTGTATTTATGCCTTACGAAAAGGATGTTGCCAACCTAAATTAAAAAAAGCCGCTTTAGGCGGCTTTTTTTAATTGTAATATATAAAGTTTACTTGTTGTTTGACTCGCTGTATACTTTAAACTTCTTAGCTTGTTCAGCAGTAAAAACACCTCCTAAGCTAGCAGCCATTTTATCTTTTGCAGCACCTATTTTAGTGGCAAATTCCGCTTTGTTAGTTTCCTTTAAAGACTTTAATTCTTCTTTGGCCGTAAGGAATGTTACATAAATAGCGGTTACTTTAGATGTTTGTTCTTTAGTTAAAGAAAGCTCTTTTACCAAAGCATCAGTTTTTGCTTTGGCTTTTTCTTCAATGTTACCGGCAAACGAGAACATTACTGCAATTAAAAGCAATGCGGAGATGATTGTTTTTTTCATGATTTGTTTTTTGAGTTTTTAAAAATTGTGCGGTAAAGGTAAAAATTGTTTTTAATTGAGTATTACTGGAGCCACTAAAGTAAAAGCCGGTATTTTTACTTCAAATTCCTTGCGCTCCTGTTTGTTGTCAAAAATATAAATGCCTTCCATTTTGCCAATAGCCGAAAGCAAATTGCAGCCCGATACATATTGGAAAGAATCGCCAGGGTATAAAACAGGCTGCCGACCAACAACTCCATCGCCTTCTACTATACGGGCATCAAAAAACGAATCGGTTATTCTCCATTTTCTTCTTAGTAGTTGAATAGTAAAGTTATTGTGGTTGTAAAGCGTAATGTGGTAGGCAAAGAAAAACTCGCTCTTGAGCAAATTAGAATGTTCCGGCTGAAAAATAGTTTCCACCTGAACTTCTACACCCGATGTAATTAGCGTTTCCATTTACAATTTGAAAGTAAATTCAATTCTCGGAAAACCAAATTAATGAACGTGTTCTGTTTGCGGTTTTAAAAAATTGGTGATGTTGTTTTTTACGCGCATGTAAGCAGTGTCGAAATCGTGATTTACTACCACTTTATCAAATTTATCGGCATAGGTTAATTCTTCTTCGCTGCGCTTAATTCTTGCCTTAAGGCTTTTTGCGTCTTCTGTACCGCGATTCTTTAACCGGTTAATGAGCGATTCTCTAGAGGGTGGAGCAATAAAAATGGTCAGGCAATTGTTGCCGAATTGTTTCTTCAAATTCAACGCGCCTTTTACATCTATATCAAACACTACTACTTTGCGTTGATTCCAAATTCTTTCTACTTCCTGTTTTAAAGTGCCGTAGAACTTACCCGGATATACTTCTTCGTATTCAACAAACTCGTTGGCTGCAATTTTTTGCTTGAAATCATCTACCGTAATAAAATGATAGTGGCTAGCATGGTTCTCTCCGCTGCGTTTTTCGCGCGTGGTACACGAAACTGAAAACGCTAAATCAGGATTATGTTGCAACAGCTTTTTTACAATAGAAGATTTTCCCGCTCCGCTTGGAGCTGTTATAATCACTAATTTTCTGGGTGGTATTAAAACCCTTGTAAATGAATGTCCGCTCATGGCTTAAAGTATATTATTGGTTTGCTCTTTAATCTTCTCTAATTCATCTTTCATGTTCACTACTATCTTCTGCATTATAGCATCGTTGGCTTTTGAGCCTACGGTATTTATTTCTCTGCCTAATTCCTGCGCAATAAAATTCAGTTTACGCCCTTTCAATTCTTCTTTGTCTGCAATACTGGTTTTAAAATAATCGCAGTGCGATTTTAAGCGTGTTAGCTCCTCGGTAATATCTAACTTTTCGATGTAATAAATTACTTCCTGCTCAAACCGGTTTTGGTCAATCTTATCTTTTTGTATAAACGTATCGAGGTTGTTTTTTAACCGATCGCGAATTTCTTTCACTCTGCGTTTATCTTCCGAACTTAAATCTGCCGAAAGGTTTACAATGTTGTTGATGCGTAACGTTAGTTCTGTGGTTAAAGATTTTCCTTCTATCACTCTAAAAGATTCTACTTCACTTATCGCCTTGCCTAAAATTTCTTCTATCCGCTTAAGTTCATCTTCGCTCGCTTCTTCGTGGCTTTCGCCAATTACATCGGGCATTTTTAAAATCGTAGGAAGAAGATTTTCGGTGCTGGCACCTATTTCATCGGCAATGGCTTTAAATTCTTCGAAGTAAGATTTAATCAGTTCCCGGTTCAACGATAATTCGCTTGAAGCTGTATTATGTTCCAGCGTAATGTAAACGTCAATTTTGCCACGCATCAAAACGGCCGTTGTTTTATTGCGCAAGGCGTGTTCGTATTCGCGATATTTGCTGGGTAGTTTTACGCTCAAATCCAGACCCTTTTGACTGTTGAGCGATTTTATCTCTACGTTCAAGGTTCGTTCGTCAATTTTTCCGCTGGCTTTTCCAAAGCCGGTCATCGATTTTAGCATGGGGGCGAAAATAGCAGACAATAGACGTTAGACAATAGACATGAGATAATTCACTATTCCAAAATCATATCATCGCTATCGGGTTCTTCTTTTGGCTTGTTGAACATTTTAATGTTTCCGGCAAACGAAACCAGATAAACTCCGCTGAAGATGAGAACGGCTGAAAGGATTTTTTCGAAGGTAATTTCATCTTTTCCTAAAGAAATAGAAATGATAGTGGCGAGAATGGGCTGCAAATAAATATACGCGCCCACCACGCTGGAGTGCACTTCGCGAAGCGCCAGCATATTTAAAAGATACGCCAAAAAAGTAGTGCAGATAATAATAAAGGCAACGGCTACCCATGTTTGCGTGGTAAAAGTGTGCCATTCAATTTGGTTGAACTGTTGTAGACCCATAACTGTAACCGGAATCAATCCAAAAAAGAAAACCCATTTAACCACCGTTAGCGGATGGTATTTTTTCATAAGCGGACGAACCATAACTAAATAGATAGCATACGAAGTAGCATTTATGAGAATAAACAAATCGCCTAATAAAGTATCGCTGCTAAAGTTGAAACCTCTTCCTGCAAGTATCACCAAGGCACCACTTAAACCCAAAACAAGCCCGAGTATTTTTTGCCAGGTTGCTTTTTCGTGGCTTAAAAAGAAGGAGATAACAAAAACCAGAATGGGTGTCATTATCATTATAAGCGCGGCATTTATCGGAGTAGTAATGCTCAAGCCCGCAAAAAACATTTCCTGATTAATGACTACGCCAAACATGCCGCAAACTATCAGCAGCAAGAAATCTTTCTTCTCTATTTTCTCATCTAACCAAAACCTGTGAAGAATGAAAAACAGAGTGGTAGTAATAGAAACGCGAATGAAGATGAAACCGAAAGGTTTAATGAATTCAGGCATTACCAGTTTAGAAACCGTAAAGCCCGCCCCGTAAAACAGGTTAACTATAAAAAGGAATACATGCGCGCGAATTGATTTGTTCATTCGGGGGCGAAGATGAAAAAAAACTAAACCTACAACACTTCGTCATTACATATTCGCTCAATAATACGTATCATTGTTAGGTAACTAAGGCAACAGCCGCTTACAACATTTCGTCCTAAATTTACAATGTCCTAGCTTATGGTTGGCATTTCTTTGTGCCAACAAAATATGAATGTTATGAAACAGACACTTTCTCTCACACTTTTTATGTTGGCTACCTTGCTAGGCAATGCCACCACTGGCACTTTTTCGTTAATCGAAATAAACCCCGCACACGGCACCGAGCAGTTCATGTGGAGCGATAGCAGCAAACACGTTTATGGTGCGGGCGAACTTAGCAACATGACGGAGCTAAACGGCAACCTATACTTTGTAGCACAAGATACTTTTGGCAACGAAGAACTTTGGATGACCAACGGCACGCAAGAGGGAACTACTTTGGTAAAAGATTTTAACCCCGATGGCTCGGCACAAATGGGCAACATAGTAACTGTGGGCAACAAGTTGCTTTTTATGGCTGCTGATAACAGCAATTGGGATTTTGATTTGTTCAGCAGCGATGGCACCCCGCAAGGCACACAAAAGATTGCCGACCTTAATCAGAATTGGAATGATGGACTTTCAGCACAACGAGCAGCGCGCTTTGGCAATAATTTTCTGTTCTGCACCAATACAGATTTAATAAGCACCGATGGCACCGTGGGCGGCACCAAATCGTTGTTGAGCATTACTAATTATTCTCCGGCACAGGGCTACTGCGAAGTAAACGGCAAAGCCTATTTTATTTTAAGCAACAACTTTGGCAAGCCGCAATTGTGGATGACCGATGGCACTACACAGGGCACACAGATGGCACATAACTTAGGCGATAGTGCTTCTATTATCAGCGTAGAAAAACTACTGGCGTTTAATAACAAACTGTATATGGTAGCCAGCATCAGCGGACAGGGCAGCGATTTGTTTTCGTTTGATGGCAACGTAAACGGAACACTTACGCATATTGAACTGGTGCCGGGCAGCAATTCGTATCCGCAAAGCGTAACGGTGGCCAATAACCAACTGTTGTTTGTGGCCTCTAACATGACGGGCACTAACCTTTACAAAATGTCTGCCACCGATGCGGTTCCGCAAATTATTGCTTCGGCTGCCAACGTTAATGTATCGGGAGGTTTAAGTTTTTACAACAATGCCGTTTACTTTCTTGGAGATAATACCCAGCAAATTCACTGGGTTAACCTAACCGATTTTACGCACCACGTGCTTAACCTGACCAACTACTCCATACCCAATTCGTTTTTTACCTCCACCGATTTTTTAGTAGGCACTGGTGGAAAAATTTTCTTTGCGGCTTACGATACGGCTACCGGCAAACAGGTTTTTGTTGAAAGCAACGGAACTGCGGAAGGCACTTTTTCTATTATGCCCACTGGGTCAAACACCGAGCATCCGTTTAACGTATTAACCGGGTGCGGCATTATAGATGTGTTCGATTTTAAAGTATGGGGAGATAAAATAGTGGTGCCCGGAAACTTTACCGATGCCGGAAGAGAACTTTGGATTTACGAACCACAAGGTTTAGTAAACGGATTAGAAACCGTGAAGAATAAGAATGAAGTGCAGTTGTTTCCTAACCCAACCAGCAGTAAACTCAATTTTAAAATTGCCAATGCTAACTACTGCGAAACAAACTTAACGGTTACTAATATGAATGGCGAAGTAGTGCTGAAGAAAACCGTTGTGGGAGAAACCTCATCGGTAGATGTATCAACCCTTGCATCGGGCAACTATTGCATTTCGTTTTCATCGTTACAAAATGCCACTACAGTTAAGAAGTTTATAGTAGTAAAATAAATTCAACTAACCTCTAACAATAAAGCGATGAGCAAGAAGCAAGAAACTGTTGCCCCTGTTCATCGCTTTTCTTCTGCTGGCGATGTTCACTTTAAGTTTGTAACCATTACCCCCGCCAGTTTTGAAGTGCCGGATGTGGAGCACCGCCACGGCTACTGGACTCTTTTTATTTTCTTGAAAGGCAAAGGGAGGCATGTAATAGATTTTAAAGAAGTAGAAATAAAGCCCGGCAGTATTCATCTTGTTCTGCCCGGGCAGATTCATGCCTTACATGGCGGCAAAAATTTTCTAGCACACGCGCTGATGTTTACCGAAGAGTTTTTCTTGATGCGTGAAGAAACCATCAAACTGCTCATGCGCCTTTTCAGTTTTATGGATGCCGGTGAAGCCGCTGCCTTCAACATTACCAAAGCCGATAATGATTTTTTTAGCAGTCTGCTAAAACTTATACAACACGAATATGAAAGTGATAACACCAACAAAGGAGCCTTGCTGCTCGATTTGCTTTCGGTGTTTATTACCAAGTGCATGAGCGCGTTGGAGTTACCACAACTAAAACATGCCGGTGATGATTCCATGGATTACATCCGTTTACGAAAGGAAGTAGAGCAGCATTACAAAAGCATACACACCGTGGCGGAGTATGGTTTACGTTTAGGTATTTCCCCCAAGCAGATAAATGAACTCTGCCGAAACTACACCGGTCGCACGGCCTTAGAGTTTATTCATGCGAGGCTGATTGTAGAAGCCAAACGCTTACTCAAATACAGTAACAAGCCCATCAAGCAAATAGCCTACGACCTCAACTTTACCGATGCGGCACACTTCACCAATTTCTTTAAAAAAAAAACCGCAATGACTCCGATGGAGTTTAAGGAGAAGTAAAAACTTTGGAAACTACTTCTTAGCCGAAAGTATTTCGGAATACTGTGTTGGGTTAGTGATAAGCTCAATAGCTTTTGCCACTTCCGGGTCGTTCTGATAGCTCTTCTTCACTTTGCCGTAAGCGTAGTAATAACGTCCGGCAATTTCATTTTCAAGCACGGTAATGATTTCTTCTTTGTTCTTTATCAAGTCCTGCTCCTTATCGTGATTCAGTTTTTGCTTAATGGCTTCGTATTGTGTTTTCACCGCATCGAAATATTTCTCTTCGGTGGCGGCTTCTTTAAGCGCATCTAACTTTTCTTCACTCTCTGTTTTATAAGTACAGTCTTTACTTTTTACATACGCAACAAAATCATTGAAATCCTTTTCTGTCAATTTGAATTTCGCTGCATCGGTAATGGTATCGTGTGCCATTTTATAAGCCGAAGCAAAATCGAAAATGTAATTCTTTGTATAAAGTGTTTCGGCAATTTTGCTGTGTTCGGGTTTAGCCAGTTTAACATCGGGGTCAACTCCACCGCCATCGTAAACTGTTCTTCCGCTATTTAGGGTTTTAAACGCCACCTTTAAAGAATCAGGAATACGCTTTACACTTCCGTCCGCATTTTTTTCTGCGTACAGTAATGCCTGAATACATCTGCCGGTTGG
>CAMBIM010000073.1 GCA_945867505.1 Chitinophaga pinensis | reverse complement strand
GACCACGTTAATATATTTCATCTGCATAAATTTTGTTTTTGTGAGAGCAAACAACCTTTTGAAAATATTCATTTCAATTCGCGTAATTAATGACCGCGTCTGTTTTGTTTAAGTAAATATAAAATTCAAGTAGGGCTGATACAATCTATAAATCCACTTTCTTTTTATTTCTGTTTTAATTAGAGAACACTTTAACCAATTAATTCGCTTCTGCCATCTCTTCTTTTTTTCGTTTAGGGAAATGGTATACATAATAAATAGCTACCACCACCAACCCAACTGCAAATAAAAACATGGAATAAGGTCGCAACCCATCATCATAAAAAAATTCACCGGTCAGCCATATAGCGTTTGCGGTTATCCATAAACAAATAGCTATGTTGTGAAACAAGTCAGCAATGTTTTTTCGCGATTTCCAGGCAATATGAATTGCAACTGCCAGCGTGGGAACAATCATCAGCATACCAAAAAATTTCCAACCCGATACCCAACAGGTATCTTTTATTAACCACAATGCAATGTGAAGATTTTCGTATTCGCGAATATTTTTCATTGGTAAAACGTGAAAGGTTTTGGATTTTACGAACAGAAAACCGTCTCAATTTATTGATTAGGTAATACTGCGGGCTTTGTGTTTATACGTAAGTCTTTAATAAAGTTCTATGGCCGGAACGCTTTTGAGTAATAATTATAGCAAAGCTAAACGGACAAAATGTTTTACGTACAAAATCGGGCTTGTATAATACAGGGCTTAACAATCGAAATACAATATCAGGCAACCTATTCACACAACTATCGTAATAAAGGGATGATTGATGGATTTAGATTGTATGACCTCATAAAAGCAACACGATTATGAACCAAGGAATTGACAAAATGCCTGAACCGGAAATTTGCATCTGGATAGACAAGTATAACGATGTGTTTTCGGAATTTGATTCGCGTCCGTTTTCTGATCGCGCCCTCTCCGATGACTTTTTACGAGAGGTTCGTAAAATGACCAGCGAAAATACGAAAGGCGAATTTCGTTTGAAGTTTCACGTAATGGATGACCAACGAAACGAAGAATCTGAATCTATCATATTACATAATTTGAATAAACACTTTCGCCACATAGCTGATGAACTAAAAGTTGAACGACAAAAAACTATCAATAAGGGTTATATGTTTATGGGTTTTGGCTTTGTATTGATTTTGGTGATTTTTCTTCTTACCACAGTATCGCATGAAGCAAGCTATTTGAATGGCCTTATCTTAATGTTAGAACCGGTGGGTTGGTTTACCACCTGGACGGGACTTGATTGTGTGTTCCAGATTTCGGGTAAAGAAAAATCGGCAATTGATTTTAACTCAAAGATGGCGCAGGCAAAAATCACCTTCTCTTCTTTTGATTCTACACAGGATGCTACAGGTTCAAGACAGAAAACCGTTATCCCGCTTGATAACCAAAACTTACGCGTAGCCTAACCGGCTTATATCCTATTTTATCGAATTGCTTTTACTGTTGGCTTTATGCCAGCGGTAAACGCAATTTTAGTTTTCTTCACAACGAAAATTCCTGTTTCATTTTACATTCGAGCCTTGAAATGCACGTTGTTGAAATTTTATTTATAAAACAGATAAAGTAACGGGCATTTCATTTCTCCGTCAAGAAAAAAATATTTGAAATGAAAAGAATTATTCCTGCAATTTTCTGTTTTCTGTTTATTGTTCACTTTTCGCAAGCCCAACAAGCCGATGCAGAAGGTAGCTTGGTAAAATGGATGACGCTGAAAGAAGCAATGGAGAAAACCAAAACCGCTCCGCGCCCTATTATCATGGATTTTTATACCGACTGGTGCGGCTGGTGTAAAAAGATGATGCAAACCACTTATGCTAATCCGGCATTGGCGCAATACATCAATCAGAATTTTTATGCCGTTAAATTTAATGCAGAAACTAAAGACACGGTTGAATACCTCGGACAAAAGTATGCTCCGCTTGGCGTGGGTCAGCGAACAACCAATGCTTTAGCGGCAAAACTTTTACAGAACAAGTTGATGTATCCTACCACACTTTTCCTGAACAATTACGATAAGCAGAAAAATGATTTTGTATTCAGCATGTTGGCGCAGGGCTATTTAGATAATGCCAAAATAGAACCCATGTTGGTGTTTACACTCGAAAATGTTTTCCGTAATTGCGGGTATGATGATTACAAAGTGCAATTCGACAAAGCGTTTTTTGATACTACTATCAACCAGCCATTGAAAGATTTAAAATGGTTAACGCCAAAAGAAGTTTTCAATTCTACACAGCCGCACAAGAAAAAGACTTTGGTGTTTATTAATACAGACTGGTGCAATGCCTGCAAGGTTATGAAGCGGTCAACATTTATTGATTCATCGCTGGCTACTTACGTAAAAGATAAATTCGATTTGGTGGATTTTAACCCTGAAATAACCGACTCGCTTAAGTTTATGGGTATGATGTTTGGCAACCCGCACAATCAGCAAATGCCTTTTCATCAACTTGCTTTCGCTTTAGCAAAAAACAATTTTGTATTGCCTACTCTTGCGCTACTTGATGAAAACATGCAGCTAATGGATGCCATTTCGTTCTACATTCAGCCATCTTTCTTAAAAGACATTGCGCATTATTATGGCGATGAAGTTTATAAGAAGAAGCAATGGAAAGATTACATAGAGGAGAGCAAGAAGAATTAGGCAATACCCTTATTTCTTAAACTTTTTTTGGTGTATCCATTTAAAGATGTGCGAATACTTTACCGGAAACCAACGCGCAATTCTATCAATTAGCCAGGCATCGGCACCAATCAATATTTTTTCTCTATTATTTTTTACTCCATTAATAATGATGCGTGCCGCATCTTCGGCTGTGGTGGCGGCAACCTCATCAAATTGTGTAGCGCTCTTTTCGGCATCTTTATAATGGATGCCATTGCGCGCAATGTTTGTTTTAATTCCACCGGGGTGAACGCAGGAAACGGTAACGTTAGTATCCGACAACTCCATACGCAAGGCTTCGGTAAAACCGCGCACAGCAAATTTTGTAGTGCAGTAAGGAACTTGAGTTCTTACACCAATTATTCCAAATACGCTTGATGTATTTATCAAATTAGCTTCCGGTCTTAAAAGTAGCGAAGGAAGAAATGCACGGGTAAAATGAATTACACCCCACATATTTACATCAATTATCTTTTTAAGGTGCTCATCTTTTACTTCTGTGAATTCAATTTCGCCTAACGCCATGCCTGCATTATTGAAAAGCACATCTACCTGTTTTTCTTCTATCAGAAATTTTTCTTTGAAAGCGTATATCTGTTGTTCGCTACCTGAATCAACTACGTAGCTTTTTACTTTGCCTCCTTTAGAAATTATTTCTTGTTCGGTTTCCTTCACCGTTTGCGCGTTGATGTCGGTAATGAAGACTTCTGCGCCTTCGGCAGCTAACTGATAAGCCAAATGTCTGCCCATACCCGAACCGGCACCAGTGATGATTATTTTTTTGTCTCTAAAGTTCTTCATACTTGTGATTGTTGTTTAGGAAACGGACCTACTTTACTAATGTGATAATCGGGATAATTTTTGGTATAATAATCGAGCACATTGCGGTCGCTGGGGTCGGGGAGGAGTTGGAAGATAATGCGGAGTTGAATCCACATATAAATTTTCACTCCATAGCGATAGATGAAGTTTGGTTTAGGAATGCGAAGTGTTTGCAATAGGGAATCATCGAATAGGCTGTAGTAGTATTGCGTGCCGTTATATTTCATAAACGATGGATACCAACGCTCTGCAAATTCGGCAGCAAGTGCTTCTACAATCTTTTTGCCTTCATCGCTATATGCGTAATTCTTCTTTTCAAAATCTTCATACCACTCATATAGTTTGTTTTCATCTTCGGGGATGGAATGAATATTCATCATCTCCGCCATTCGCTTCCACATATTATATACAGCACGGAATTCTTTCTTGGAAAATAAATCTCTGTTGCATAAAAAGATGGCATTGCGTTTTGGTTCGCAAACAATAGTGGCGAGGGTGTAAAGGTTTTCTTGGTTGGTAATTTTAAAATGGCTGTGAATGAAGTTCAGCAGTTCAATGGCTTCTCTTCCTGTTCCGTTATCGCCATGCTTGTAAAACTCTCCAAAAAAAATCAGTGTATCGTCATTGCGCTTTTTGGTGTTGGAAATAATTCCGCCTTTGCCACCGCGGTACAAAACTTTGGCAATGCTCGGAACAGCTGCTTGCCTTGCAAACGCTACCGAAAAAATGGAATGAGTAAAAAGCGGAGTGCCGTAACGAACTTCAAACGCGAGGTGAGCAATTTCATGCGCGTCTTTATCGGCATCAAGCATTGCAATTTTCTTGCGCGCCCAAAATGGGTTGAGGAAGTTCATGTGAGATATAAATATAGAAAAGGGCAAGAGTAATTGCAGCGTGAGAGTTCATTGCAGCGCAGGGTTTCCGAAGCGAAGCAATCCCAATGCGTGAATTTAATTGTATTACTTCGTCAACTTTAAAAGTAGGGCTTACTAAATGGCGAATACATCCTTTTAATTCACCTCCAAATCAAAATAAACCGGCAAGTGGTCACTGTAACCATTCAGCCAACGCCCGTTTGCAAAAGTACGATTAGGAATTAAGCCATAAGTTTTGTGGTCGTATAAAATCCAACGCGGATTAAAAATTGCAGCCGAAGAATGGCTGACAAAGTAGTGGTTTTTAGGGTCAAGTAAATTTACAGATACAATAAGTTGGTCAAAAATATCGCGTTGGTCTTTGTAGCGCAGGGTAAATTCGCCTCGGTCTTTCAGCGGTTGCATCAAGTTTACTAGCGGTTGGGTTTTCAATTTTCTATCAGCTACCGCTGTGATATTTTGCAAACTGGCATCGCTTGGGTTATCGTTAAAATCGCCCATCACCACTATTTTTGCAGTTGCATCGCCTAAATAAATGTTATCAATTTTTGCTTTCAGGGCTTTAGAGGCAATCATTCTTTTGTCATCGCTATCTTCTGCACCACCTCTTCGGCTTGGCCAGTGGTTTACAAAAAACCAAATATCAGCACCCTCGCTTATGCTGGCTTTAAAGTAGAGAATGTTGCGGGTTTTATCGTCCTTCCCCAAATCTATATTAAGCGTAGCGTCAAACATACTTTCTACTATATCCTTATTGTATAGTAGAGCCGCATCAATCCCTCTTTCATCTGGCGATTCGTGATGCACAATATCCAAGTTAAATTTTTTCATGGCCGGTTGTGCAATCAAATCTTCCAGCACTTTTCGGTTTTCTATTTCACTCATACCAATTACCAGTGGCTGAACAGTATCAAGCATAGAAGAAAAAACTTTTGCCAAATGGTTCAACTTTAGCTGATACTTTTTAGTATCCCATTTGTTTTTAGAAGAAGGTAAAAATTCTTCGTCTTGCGTAGCTGGGTCGTTAATCGTATCAAACAGATTTTCTACATTATAAAAAATAACGCGGCTGGGTTTTATTAGGGATTGACTTTGCGCCTGTGTGTAGCAGAAGATTAGTAGTATAGAAAGAGGAAGGAGTTTTTTCACTTAAAAATATTTATGCGTGGCTATCAATTTCAATTCTTCATCTACACTAAAAGGAGCAAAGCCAAAACTTAGTGCTTTTGAAATATCAAGTGATACATCTGCCGGTCGCGGTGCTGCCATCTTCACATTTTTTTGTGAAGAGGAGAGAAGAAGCGATTCGTCCAGACCAAAAGCTTTGGCTGCCTTTAAACCAAACTCGTAACGCGATAATTTCTCTTTACCGGCAAGATGAATAATGCCCGTATTATTTATCAGTTTTAATATTCCATCTGCAATACTTCTTGCTCCACATACGCTTCTATACTCATCATTAAATAGATAAACTTCCTCTTCTTTCTTTAACTGCCGAATAAACTTCTGCAAATAGTTTGTTGCACTTGCTTCCTGTGCGCCAAACATTAACGGCAAACGAAGTAATGTTGCTTCGGGATAAATGCGAAGCACTTCTTCTTCTGCTATACTTTTCTGCTCGCCATAAACACTCAATGAATTTTTTGCATCGTCCTCTTTATACATCCCTTGCTTACCGTCAAAAACTAAATCGGTAGAAGTAAAGGAGAAGGGAATTTTAAAATCGCAACAAATGCCAGCTAGGTTTTTTGTGGCTTCTATGTTTACATCGTTGCTCAACTCTTTGTTCTGCTCGCAGAAGTTTGCATCAGATATAGCTGCTGCGTGTATGACAGCATCCGGTTCAATATCATCTATAAAGTTGCCAAGTTCAATGTAGTTGCGGATGTCGCAGTTAATAGCAGCAGCACTTTTAAAATCAAAACCTTTTGAATGAGTGATGCCGTAAACATCCCAATCAGCAGAAGCCATCCTCAATAAATGATATCCGAGAAAACCGGAAGCACCGGTAATGATGAGTTTCTTTTTCATGCAAAAATATTATCCACGAATTTATGGATACATGCTATACTTTATAAAAACATCAAGGAATAGCGCTTCGTAAGTTAAATTCAAGATACTATATAGTTAAGTTACTATGAGCGTTCCTAACCTTCGGAATGCTTAGGGAGATATAGGCTTAAACAACTTAAAATTGATTTAGAAATGAATCTATTTCCGTTTACATTTGCCCCGCTAAAAAATCGCAAATGAAAAAAAATCTACTCTTCTGCCTAGTTGCTTTATCAGTTTTTGTATCGGCACAAACCAATCCGCTTTCCCCATCACGTGCTACGTTAGATGGAACACTCGCTCCTTTCTATCACGGTGTAGCATCTGGCGACCCGTTAACTGATAGAGTTATAATCTGGACGCGCATTACTTCTACCAATAACTCCGAAACCGTTGGTTGGCAGATTGCTACAGATACTACTTTCAGCACTATTGTAAATTCGGGAACAGTTACTACGGATGCTTCAAGAGATTATACGGTAAAAGTAGATGCTACCGGATTAAATGAAAACACTTGGTATTACTACCGCTTTAGTAACAATGGCACTAATTCTATTATTGGCCGAACGCGCACTGCACCTTCAGGAAACGTCTCCAATTTACGTTTTGCCGTTTTATCTTGCTCAAATCACCAAAACGGATTTTTTAACGCTTACCGCGATATTGTAAATAAAAACGATTTGGATGCTGTTATTCACTTAGGTGATTATTACTACGAATATGGTCCTGATGATTTTTCTTCGGGAATAGATTCTTCGCGTATTACAGAGCCGTATAAAGAAATTTGGACATTGGCCGATTACCGTCAGCGCAATTCTTTTTACAGGCTTGACCAGGACTTACGCGCTATCCATCAGCAATTTCCTTTTATTATGGTTTGGGACGACCACGAAAGTGCCAACAACAGTTGGAGTGGTGGGGCGCAAAACCATACGGATAGTGTTGAGGGCTACTGGCCCAGCCGTAAAGATTTTTCACGCCAATCTTATTTTGAATGGATGCCCATTCGCGATGTGCATAATAGTATAGATACTATTCACCGTATTATTCCGCTGGGAAATTTAGCTGATTTAATAATGGTAGATACCCGTTTAGAGGGAAGAGACGTACAGGCCGGAACTACAGGTGCTACCGTTACCGACACTAACCGTACTTTATTGGGCTATAACCAATTGGAATGGTTTAAGCAAAAACTTTCTTCCTCTACCGCCAAGTGGAAAATTATTGGCAACCAGGTAATGTTTGCACCGCTGGTAATTTTTGGTAATGCGCTAAACGAAGATCAATGGGATGGTTATCCTGCGGAGCGGAATAAAATTATTCGTTATACCGCTGCCAACCAGATTGATAATTTAGTAATGCTTACAGGTGACATTCACACTTCTTGGGCAAATGATGTTCCCAACCCCGACCTTACTTACAATGCTGCCACGGGTAGCGGCTCTGCTATGGTAGAGTTTGTTTGTACCAGTGTAACCAGTGGTAGTGGAATAAATTTATCACCAAGTTTAATTACCAGTTTAATTCCCCACGTTAAATACGTTGATTTGGCAAAACGCGGTTATGTGTTGCTGGATGTAACCGATACTAAAGTGCAGGGAGATTGGATATACATGAGTACTATTGCCACGCGCACGTTCACTTCTTCTGTTGGTGCATCTTGGTGCGATTTAGATGGAGATAACCATCTTACACAATGCGCCACTGCGCTAACTCCGCGCGGTACCAATCCTACAGTTGCGCCAATTTTTACCGGTGTAAAAAATGTAGCTAACGATATGATTATGATTTCCATTTATCCTAACCCAAGTGTGGACGAAATTGCTATTCAATACTACTTGTATGAACCTGCAAAAGTGGAACTGAAGATTACCGACATGGGCGGCAAAACAGTTTTTGCGCAAACCGAAAAACAAAGCCAAAATGGTTTGTTTAAAACCGAAGCCAATTTAAGTTCGCTGGCTGCCGGAACATATTTAGTTAGTCTAACGGCAGGAGGGAAGGTGTATGCTAAACGGGTGGTAAAAGCTAAATAGTTAGAACGACATATTTTGGAAAAGTGTAAATGGTTGGCTATATAGCCAACCATTTTTTTGTAAGAAAACTTGCCTTTCTTAGCCGTTATATATGGCAGAAACGAATTGCCAGTAATCAAGGTAACTATGCTGCCGTGGTTGAACGCAACTTTTGAATAAGTAGGTAGAATAGGTAAAGCGGATTGATAAAAAAAGTAAGCATGGGATAAACCAGCCCGCCTATAAGAATATTCATAGAAAGATAAATGCCCAGGTGCATTAGGGTTAACGCTATGCCATAAATCAATTTAAGCCTTGGATGAAGCGTTGCGGTAAAGCAAAATAACTCCAGCAGCAACGAACCCCACAGCAGTAGTTTTAATTCCTGCTTATGGGCAAGCAGGCCATTTGCCAGCAAGTGCCCCTTTTGCAGTGCTGAAACATTTGCCGTATCGAAATACTCTGCCGAAAAACCTTTTAGCATTTGAATGGCAAAAAGTGAGGAGCCATCCTGCGGCCACGAAAGCCCCGATGCGGATAGTTTTGAAATAGCCGCTACAGTATAAATGGCGGCTATTATTTGCACCGCGTATTGCTGCCGGTAAAAAGCAAGGTTAAAGCCGGTATTAAATTTAGCAAACAGATAGGCTATAAACTGAACAGCAAATAAAGGCGTATAAGCAGTAGCCCGCAAAAGAACACCGGTGCTTTCGCTACGCGAAATGATAAGGCAGGTTAATAAAGTTAGCGCACCGGTGGCTAACAACATTCTTTTTTCGCTGATATAAAGTGCGGCACATACAAGTAACAATAGCACAAGCGTCCATTTGCCCGGCCCGGTAAACAGAAAGTTAAAATGATACAGTTTGCAGATACCAGCCGGATAAAGATAACTGCCCGAGGAACGAATCATGGACCTCATTTGAAGAAACCAATACCAGGTAAAAAGTATTTTAATGCACAACCAGTACCAACCGGCTAATGTATTTTCATTGCCCCACTTTAGCTGCATACATTAGTCTTTCGGTTTTTACTATGCTATCGTTCTCAAAAGAATGATTCACCAGATACAGGTAAATAGTATCTGCCTGTGGATTAGTTTTTCTGCTTGCCTGAAGCTCTTTCAGCAGTTGCTTGCCAATTAGTTGTAGCTCTTGGGGTGTTTCTGAATCAAAGCCATAGTTGATTCCGAAAGTTTGGGCTATAGCGTAAAATTTATGTGCCAGCGACCCGCAAGTAGTACTATAATACGAACTAACGGGAATTACTTTACCTTCCTTGTCGGTTACTTTAAATGAGTATGCGTAGTTAACAAACTTGTTATACATGGGCATGAGCGTGAATGGATGTATTTCGCCTATCAGCAAGCATAGTATCAGATATATAATACCAATCATCAGGTTTTTTTTGATAAATCCTCTAAATTTTAGAGGTATAGTAAACAGCCAAACAAACACTACAGATCCGACTGCATACGTATGTGGCTTTATTGCTGCCATGCCTACTTTTTTGTACCAAAAAAGTTCCCAACCTATGTAAGGAATCAGTAACATTAAACCTGCCAAGCTTGTTATTTGCCAAATGCTTAAGGAAAAGCTGATTTGCTTTTCTTTACAGAAACTATTCAAGGGTATCAATTTAATTGTTTTGGGGTTCAACAAATGTATCAAATGTAATTTTTTTAGACCTCTTATCACACGATTAACGACTGAAACTTTTTTTGCTGAGTCTGTTCAATATTTTAATAGTAAACTAAAACGCCCCAGCATGTTGGGGAGGCGTTTTAGTATAATTTAGGTAGTGTCTACTTATAAACCCGCTTAAAGAACTTATTGTATTCATCCACATCCTTTTCGGAAAGAAGGGTGCTGAAGTTAGTGGTAGAGATGCAGGTAATGGCGTATTGTCCGGCTTTTAAATCATCAAACAGCTGCGTCTGTTTTACAATCAGTTTGTAATAAGCCAATACATCATCGCGGTTTTTAAACTGACGAATATTAATGAGCTTGTTCTTGCTGTCAATCAACACTTGCTTGCTCACTAACCGTTTTTCCGGCACTACCGAAGAGTTGTAAGCATCTACTTTTGCCATCGTGCTCATTACCGAACTTTGTGGCGTTGCCGGGTCTTTAATGTAAATTACAAAATAGTGAACAAGAGCATCTGTTCGGGAATAAACCGAAGTAGTATCTTCTGAAACAACTTCAGGCTGCTTAGCAATGGTATCTTTCACAACCGTATTGCCTTTCGCTATCGTATCTCCGGCTGCTTTCTGTTGTCCGTTTACCGCTGTCTGTTGTTTGTTTATTGTGTCTGCGACTTGAACTTTAGCACCATTTTGAATGGCCTGCGCTTTTGCTTCATTCAGTTTTTGTTGAAGCTCGCTAACGCTGGTATCATTAGATGAACTGATGCTATAGTATTTTGCATTCAGCGAATCGCGCAGCAGTGAATCTTTACTTAAATCTATTTGCGGAAGAGAAGATTTGTTGAGGTTGGAAAGTAAATCAGTAGCGGTTTTCTTTACCTCTACATCTTTACTCTTATTGATAATTTTATTCAACGCCTGTACGTAATCGCCTAAACGATTTTGTTTGGCAAGAATGAGTGCAGCTAGCAATTGAAACTTAGCACTCAATGGATTTGGCTTAAACAAATTATCCGCCATTTCGGTTTTATACCATGCACTATCTAAACTGTCTCTCGAATAATCGTTGTAAGCCTGTTGATAGTAATTGTCAACCTCCTGTTCTTTTTGTTTTGCGGCATTAATGTAGTTAGGGTCGCGCAATACTTTGGCAATAACGCTTTCAGGAAACTCCGCCAATATTTTGTTTTTGTATTCCTCAGCCTTGGCAGCATTTTTCTGATTTAACGCAATCAGGTAAATGTTGTAATAGCTTTCTAACAGCAATTTGTTTTTCGGAAAACGCGAGTTCAGCGTTTCGAACATAGTAGTAGCGTTGCGGTAGCTTTCTAAACCATCCTTATATATAGTCCCTGAAGTATAGTACGCATCAATTAACCGGTCGTTGGATTTATTTAAACCGGCTGTGGTAGTAGGAATATTAGCAAGCATTTGCTCTTCCATAGTTCCTGCTATTACAGCAATCGATGAATCTTTTCCGGAAGCAGATGCACTATCTTCGGCAGCAACTATCTCATCATCCGTCATGGCGGAACTCTTGTTCTTTCTGCGCCAATT
>CAMBIM010000072.1 GCA_945867505.1 Chitinophaga pinensis | reverse complement strand
GGCATCAGCAAGAGGGTCAACTACTTCTGTATTTACTGAATAATGTTTCAATTCTCTGATAACATCAACCACCTTACTGTTACGAATGTCACTCACATTTTCTTTGAATGTTGCACCCATTACTAAAACACGTGTGTCGTCAATCTGTTTGTGCGCTTTAATCAACTGTTGAACCAATTTGCGTGCAACGTGTGCACCCATATCATCATTAATTCTTCTTCCCGCCAAAATCACTTCCGGGTTGTACCCAAGCGAATTTGATTTGTAAGTAAGATAGTACGGGTCAACACCGATACAGTGCCCACCAACTAATCCGGGGAAGAATTTCAAGAAGTTCCATTTTGTTCCCGCAGCTTCCAACACTTCATAAGTGTTAATGCCCATCAAATCAAAAATTCTTGACAACTCATTCATCAAGGCAATGTTCAAATCGCGTTGCGTATTCTCAATAATTTTTGCAGCCTCCGCTACTTTAATAGAAGAAGCGCGGTGAGTTCCTGCTGTTACAATTATTTCGTAGGTGCGCGCAATTATATCTAACGATTCTGCATCGCTACCCGAAACTACTTTCTTTATTTTGGTAATAGTATGCTCCTTATCCCCCGGATTAATTCTTTCCGGTGAGTAGCCCAATTTAAAATCACCATTCTTCAAACTTAATCCCGAAATCTGTTCCATTACCGGCAAACAATCCTCTTCTGTACAACCTGGATATACGGTTGATTCAAAAACCACGTAGTCACCTTTCTTTAACGCTTTACCAATAGTAGTGGAAGCCGCAAGCACGGGCTTCAAATCGGGAACATTGTGCTTATCTACAGGAGTAGGAACCGCAACAATGAAAAAGTTGGCCTGTTTCAATTCTTCGATGTTGGCAGTAAACAAAATATCTGCTCCGTCAAAAGCCGAAGATTCCAATTCGTTACTTGGGTCAATTTTGTTCTTCATCAAATCAACCCTCTTTTGGTTGATGTCAAAACCAATCACCGAAACCTTCTTTGCAAACTCCAGCGCAATAGGTAAGCCTACGTAACCTAAACCTATTACAGCTAACTTCTTTTTCTTTTCTAACAATTCCTGAACCATATTTCTGTTTGTTATTTAATTCTTGAAACTACTCCGTCTTTCAATTGATACTTCTCTTTGCTCTCTTCGCAAATGGCAATTCCGTCTTTATCAAACTTCAACCGGTGACCAAACTCGCTCATCCAACCAATTTGTTTTGAAGGATTACCGACCACCAAGGCATAAGCAGGGATATCCTTAGTAACTACTGCACCAGCCCCAATAAAAGCAAACTCGCCAATATCATGTCCACAAACAATAGTTGCGTTGGCTCCAATACTTGCTCCTCGCTTAACGGTTGTTTTTGAATACTGTCCTCTTCTATTCACTCCACTTCTTGGGTTGGTTACGTTGGTAAAAACACAACTCGGTCCAAGGAAAACATCGTCTTCACAAACTACTCCGGTGTATATCGAAACATTATTTTGCACTTTCACATTGTTCCCTAAAACTACTTCTGGCGACACAACAACATTCTGACCGAAGTTGCAATTCTCACCAATAACGCAATTACTCATGATGTGACTAAAGTGCCAGATTTTGGTTCCCTTACCAATCTTGCATCCTTCATCAATAATGGCCGTTTCGTGCGCGAAGTATTCCTTATCTGCCATTACTCAAAACGGTGTTTCGACTTATACAATTCCTCCTTGCTCAAGTTTCTGAAATAGTCGTAAGTAATTTTTAATCCTTCTTCGCGAGAAACCTTCGGCTCCCAGCCAAGAATTTCCCTTGCACGTGTAATATCCGGTTGACGTTGCTTTGGGTCATCCACCGGCAAGTCTTTATAAATTACCTTTTGATTGATGCCGATTAATCTGATAATCTCTTCAGCAAACTGCGAGATAGTTATCTCGCTGGGGTTGCCAATGTTCACCGGTTGGTGGTAATCGCTTAACAGCAATCTGTAAATACCCTCTACTAAATCATCAACATAACAGAACGAACGCGTTTGCGAGCCATCCCCAAAAATTGTCAAATCTTCACCACGCAAAGCCTGACCGATAAATGCAGGAAGAACGCGACCATCATTTAATCTCATTCTCGGTCCGTATGTATTAAATATGCGGACAATCTTGGTATCTAACCCATGAAAAGTATGATACGCCATGGTAATAGCTTCCTGAAAACGCTTTGCTTCGTCATAAACCCCGCGCGGACCAACCGGGTTTACATTGCCCCAATAATTTTCTGTTTGTGGATGAACCTTTGGGTCGCCATACACTTCGCTGGTGGAGGCTATAAGCATACAAGCCTTTTTTGCTTTTGCCAAACCTAAAAGGTTGTGAGTCCCAAGCGAACCAACCTTTAAAGTTTGAATCGGAATCTTAAGATAATCTATTGGTGAAGCTGGAGAAGCGAAATGAAGAATGTAATCTAGCTGCCCCGGAACAAAAACAAATTTCGAAACATCATGGTGAGCAAATTCAAAGTTCTCGTGTTTAAACAGATGCTCAGTGTTTTTCAAATCACCCGTAATCAGGTTATCCATACCAATTACATAGTAGCCTTCTTTTATAAACCTATCGCATAAATGCGAACCCAGAAAACCCGCTGCTCCTGTTATTAAAATTCTTTTCATGGCTTTACTATTTCACGTCCAATAGAATAATAGGTGTAACCCAACTCCTTAACATGGCTGAGGGAATAAAGATTTCTACCATCAAAAATTAATTTTTCTTTTAATGCAGAAGTGATCCTATCAAAGTCCGGTGAACGGAATTCATTCCATTCAGTAACAATTACTAAAAAATCAGTTCCTGCTAATGCATCGTCTTTATCTTTTGCAAAATAAACTTTGTCGCCAAAAATTTGCTTTACGTTATTAATAGCCTCAGGGTCATAAGTGCGAACATTTGCCCCCGCTTCTAAAAACTTCTCTATCAGATAAAGTGCAGGAGCTTCACGAATATCATCGGTATTTGGTTTAAATGCCAAGCCCCAAACTGCAATTGTTTTCCCTTTTAAATCTCCATTAAAATGATTCGAAATAGTTTGAAAGAAATTCTCGCGTTGCAATTGGTTTACGCTCATCACAGCATCAAGAATCTGAAAATTGTAATCGAACTGTTTAGCAGTATGGTAAAGTGCTTGTACATCTTTCGGGAAACAACTTCCGCCATAACCCACACCCGGGAACAAAAATCTTTTACCAATACGCGAATCAGTACCAATTCCCTTGCGAACATTATCTACATCGGCACCCACCAATTCACAGAGGTTAGCAATTTCGTTCATGAAAGAAATTTTGGTAGCCAAGAAAGCGTTTGCCGCGTACTTGGTAACCTCTGCGCTTCTTTCATCCATAAACAATACCGGGTTGCCTTGCCGAACAAACGGCTCGTATAATTCTTCCATCAACTTCTTCGCTCGCTCGCTTCTTGTTCCAACAACAACACGCTCCGGTTTCATAAAATCTTCCACGGCTACACCTTCACGCAAAAATTCAGGATTAGAAACCACATCGAAAGCAACCTTTGCATTCGGAGCAATCTTTGCATGAACTTTATCTGCTGTTCCAACCGGAACAGTACTCTTATTAACAATTACTACATAGTCCTTGATAATTTTCCCAAGATCATCGGCTACACCGAGAACGTATTTTAAATCTGCACTACCATCCTCTCCCGGGGGCGTTGGCAGAGCAAGGAAAATAATCTTTGCTCCTTCAATTCCTTCTGCAAGGTTAGTAGTAAACTTCAAGCGCCCTGCTTTAGTGTTGCGCTCGAAATACACATCCAAGTCCGGTTCGTAAATTGGAACAACACCAGATTGAAGTGATTTTACTTTTTCTGCGTTTACATCAATACAAACAACTTCGTTTCCTGTTTCAGCAAAACATGTTCCTGTAACTAAACCTACATATCCTGTTCCTACAACTGCAATCTTCATGGGTAATTATTATTGATTATCGAAATAAAAGTATACGCAATAAACTTCAACTCTTCCTCTTCAAACTCTGTATGTATGGGCAATGATAAAACTGATTTGCATAATTCTTCGGTAATCGGAAACGCTCCATCCTTATACCGTTCATCGCGATACGCTTTTTGTTGGTGCAAGGGAATTGGATAATAAATCATGCTGGGAATTCCTGCTTCGGCTAATTTTCTCCGCACTTCATCTCGGTTTCCATTCTTTAACAACAAAGTATATTGATGAAAAACATGAGTTGAGTTTTTGGCGCGAACCGGTGTTTGCACGTTCGCCAAATCTTTAAAAGCATTGTCGTAATAATCTGCAACGCTTCTTCTGCGCGCGGCAAAATCATCTAAGTGTTTCAGTTTTACATCTAGCACCGCAGCCTGTATAGAATCAAGGCGCGAGTTAACTCCAATTTCATCATGCACATATTGCACGCTTTGCCCGTGGTTCGCAATCATTCTCAACTTCTTTGCCAATGCATCATCGCTTGTATTCAACGCACCGCCATCACCGTAACATCCTAGATTCTTTGAAGGAAAAAATGAAGTAGAGCCGACTGTCCCTATAGTTCCACTCTTCGCTTTCGTTCCATCACTGAAAAAATAATCTGCACCAATGGCTTGTGCATTATCTTCAATTACATGCAAATTATGTTTGGTAGCTATTTTCACAATCTCCTCCATATCGGCACACTGACCGAAAAGATGCACCGGCACAATAGCTTTTGTTCTTGGAGTGATAGCGGCTTCAATAGCTGCCGGGTCAATGGTAAAGGTATCCGGATTAACTTCTACCAAAACCGGCTTCAACTTCAATAGCGCAATTACTTCGGCAGTGGCAACATAAGTAAAGCTGGCTGTAATTACTTCATCACCGGTCTGATACCCAAGAGCCATCATGGCAATTTGCAAAGAATCTGTTCCGTTAGCGCAACTGACAACCTGGCTTCCACCAAGATAAGTTGAAAGATTTTCTTCAAACTTCTTTACCTGTGGCCCTTTAATAAACTGCGTAGTGTTAATTACATCAGCAATCCCCGCATCAATCTCGCTTTTCAAACGCTCATATTGCGTTTTCAAGTCCACCATTTTTATTTCCTTCACCTGCATCATTTTTTGGGCGCGTGAAAATAATACTTTTGCGCTTTCAGCGTTTATAGCATCCATGAAAACAAATTCTCCTCTGTATACTCAAATCATATTGGTTTTAATGCTGCTGATTGGAACGTTCGCAAACGCCCAAAAAACACAAGAAGATAAACGCAAGAAAAAACTTTTTGAACCTAATAATGCCGTAATTCTTGCTCCTATTTACACCGCTCAATTTCCGTTTGGCAATATGGCTGACCGGTTCGGTTTTAATTCACTTTTTGGAATGCATGTAGCTTACAAAACCAAGAAAAATTGGATGGTTGGAGTAGAAGGAAGTTTCCTCTTTGGAACGAAAGTGAAGGAAGATTATGTATTACGTAATATTGCCTTGCCGAGTAGTCAACATGTAGGGCAAACCAATGCGCTTATTACGCCCAAGTTACAGGAAATGGGCGCCAGCATAAAGTTTACATTTGGTAAAATTGTTCCATTGAGCGAAAAATATCCGGATGCCGGCTTGCTTTTCCTCACCGGTTTCGGTTTCCTTTCGCACAAAATTGCCATTAACGTAAAGGCATCTTCTCTGCCGCAGTTAGATAAAACTTACCGCAAAGGTTACGACCGCATGGCAAACGGTCCGGTTATTTCGCAGTTTATTGGCGGTATATTTATGGCGCGAAGAAAGTACGTGAGTCTATATGGCGGCTTGCAGTTTGATCTAGCGTTTACACAAGGACGAAGACCCTACGATTTTTATTCTACCAAACCCTTGCACGACAAACGCATTGATATATTTTTAGGCTTGCGCGTAGGTTGGATAATTCCGGTGTTTACACAAACCAGCGAGAAGGAGTATTATTATTATTGACAACGGACGACAGAAAACAGACAACTTGGTCACCCTACTCTTATACAACATCTCTATTCGTTTTTATTGGCTCTCTATTTATTGCGCTTCGTTCTTCAACGAAAAAGCAAGATTGTTTTTGATTGGAAGGAACGATTGGAAAAAAAAGCTAAACAATCTCAAATCTGCAACCGGTAAACGAATATGGATCCATTGCTCCTCGCTCGGGGAATTCGAACAAGCACTTCCTGTAATTGAATTGTTAGCTTTAGATGCAACAGCACGGTCGTTTAAATAAGGCTACTCAAATAGTGCTGAAAGAAAGGACAAAATTATTGTTACGTTCTTTTCCCCTTCAGGGTATGAGATTCGAAAAAATAATACCCTGGCCGATTTTGTTTTTTACTTACCACTCGACACAAAACAAAATGCAAAAGATTTTTTAGATGCGGTACAGCCTGATGTTGCTTTGTTCGTGAAGTATGATTTCTGGCATCACTATCTGCATGAATTAAAACAAAGAAACATTCCGACAATTCTTTTTTCTGCGGTTTTTAGAGAGGAGCAAATCTTTTTTAAGTCTTATGGAGAATTTTTTCGCCAGATGCTTCAATCCTTCTCAAAAATTTTTGTTCAATCCAAACAATCTTCAGAATTACTTCATTCAATTGGTATTGATTCAGAAGTTACTTTCGATACCCGTTTCGACCGGGTATATGATATTGCAAGAGGAAACCTTTGGCTAAAAACCAATAAGGAATTAAACTTCGATGAACGTTGCTTTAAAGATTATAGTCCAATAAAATTTATACAAAAATTTAAAGGTAACTCAAAAATTTTAATTGCCGGAAGCACCTGGAAAAGCGATGAAGAATTAATACTTGATTGCATTAACAAAGATGTGCTGAAAGAATACAAATACATTATTGCCCCTCACAACATAGACCAAAACAGAATTGATGAAATTATTTCTTCTATTAAAGTAAAAGTAAAACGCTTTTCGGAACTGAATGATGAAAACGCAACAGAAATTGATGTAGTGATTATTGACAGCATCGGTCAGCTTTCTACCATTTATGCATTTGGCGAAATGGCTTATATAGGTGGTGGGTTTAACGCCAGCGTCCACAACATTTTAGAAGCTGCAATTTATGGCATACCTGTTTTGTTTGGACCAAACTTTAAAAAATCGTTAGAAGCTAAACAGTTGTTGAGTTATACTGTAAATGATTTCAACTCTTTTAAAAATGCGCTGCTCAAACTCGAGATGGAAAACGAAAGAATTGCCACAGGGCAAAAAGGAAAGAAATTTATTGAAGACCGATTAGGTGGAACAGAGAGAATAGTAGAGGAAGTAAATCATTACTTAAAAGACTAGTTCATCCGCGGCTGCAGACAAGTTTTTAAGATTGCCTGCCATACCTGAACCGATATCAATTTAACAAGAACTTACTTCTTATCGCTTTGTATTTGATGGATATAGGTGGCAGATTTTTTAGCACTTGCACCATCAGTCTTTTCAGTTGCCTGCGCTCCTGTAAAAAACAAAAGTGAAAAAAGTATGGTTGCCCAAAATGCGAGCACACGAATAGTAAGATCGTAAAGGAACATATCGTTGCGTAAAGTTTCGTTCTTCATACAAATTGATTTTTAAGTGAGCAATAAACGAACACCAGTAGATACTCAATTTGTAATGTACTTGTTCCGCTTTGTTCTTTAAAAGTTACAAAGCGGGCTTTGTTTACCCGTAAAACAATCCAACCAAACCCTTAGCAGTAAAGGGTTTGGTTGGATTAGGAAAATTTAATACGCAAATAGTTTGGAAAATTAACGGCACAAATTTTTATTTGCCGCATCAAATGAAAAACAACGCACACAAATTTTCTGCTGTTCAGCACTTAACGTGTTGTATGTGTTGTTGCTGTTGTATGTGCTAATACAATAGCCACCCTTTCTCTGTAGTTCCCCTTTTAAAATTTTATTGATACCTAAATTTTTCGACCATGAAAGTCCGTATTGAAATATATCTATCTCCAAAAAAAACACACTCCGTAACCGATTTACAAACCATAAGTTACCTACCTGTTCCAACCAGCAATAAAACAGTAATAAAGATTGTAGAAGCACACTCTAAATATTTTGGTGTAAACATTTCATTGAACTAAATCAGGCAATAGAAATGAAAACAAATCCTAATCAGTTTTTGTACATGAGCAGTATTGCCCGATGTTGGGTTAGCCTTGGCACTTTAGCAGTTTACGGTGCTTAAAGACTGTATTCTATTCAACAAACAATCAAAATCAAAAAAGTAAAACAATGAGTAACTATAAATTTGAAACCTTACAATTACATGCCGGACAGTCTGTTGACCCAACAACTAAATCACGTGCAGTGCCTATTTACCAAACCAGTTCGTATGTATTCGATAATACGGAACATGCCTCTAACCTTTTCGGCTTAAAAGAATTTGGAAACATTTACACGCGCATTGGCAACCCAACTACAGATGTGTTTGAAAAACGAATTGCTGCTCTTGAAGGTGGAGTTGCTGCACTGGCAGTATCTTCCGGCCAATCGGCACAGTTTATCGCGCTGAATAATATTTTACAAGCGGGTGAAAATTTTGTTTCTACTTCATTCTTATACGGGGGCACTTACAATCAATTTAAAGTGGCGTTCAAACGCCTTGGTGTGGAAGTGCGCTTTGCCGATGGCGATAATCCCGAAAGCTTTGCCAAGTTGATTGATGGAAAGACAAAAGCAATTTACTTAGAAACTATTGGCAATCCGCAACTCAACATTCCAGACTTTGAAGCTATTGTTGCGGTGGCTAAAAAGCATGACATCCCCCTGATAGTTGATAACACCTTTGGTGCAGCAGGCTATTTATTTCGTCCCTTAGACTACGGTGCAAATGTAGTAGTTGAATCAGCCACCAAATGGATTGGCGGACATGGAACCAGCATTGGCGGAGTAATTGTTGATGGAGGAAACTACAACTGGGGCAATGGAAAATTCCCGCAGTTTACTGAACCCAGCGAAGGTTATCATGGTTTAAAATTCTGGGATGTGTTTGGTGCCGGTGGTCCGTTTGGCAATATTGCTTTCATTATCCGCGCACGTGTTGAAGGTCTGCGGGATTTTGGGACAGCACTTAGTCCGTTTAACTCTTTTCTTTTATTGCAGGGCTTAGAAACTCTCTCGCTGCGCGTGGAGCGCACTGTTAGTAATGCGCTAACACTAGCTAAGTGGTTAGAGAAAAATGAGTTTGTAGAAAAAGTAAACTACTCGGGCTTAGAAAGCAGCAAATACCATGCGTTGGCTAAAAAATATTTGAAGAACGGCTTTGGTGGCGTATTAAACTTCGAAATTAAGGGAGGCAAAGAGGCCGCAAAAGCATTCATCAATAATTTGAAGTTGGTTAGTCTGTTGGCGAATGTTGGCGATGCAAAAACACTGGTTATTCATCCGGCATCTACTACTCACGAACAGTTGAGCGATAAAGAACAACTGGCTGCCGGTGTAACTCCCGGGGGTATCAGAATTTCGGTTGGCATTGAACATATCGATGACATTACAGAAGATATTAAACAGGCTTTCGAAGCGGTAAAGTCAGCCACCGGTTCTATAGCCGCTAAAAACGAAAAGGCAAGCACTCCTGCTGCCCGATAAAATTTAAATTCGCCCTTCTTCAAAAACGGAGAGGGGCTTTTTATGTTCAGCAACAAACTTACATACCATAAACGCTTTGATTTAGAAAGCGGCAAATCTCTGCCAGAGGTAGAGATAGCCTATTGCACTTACGGCAAATTGAATGAAGCTAAGGACAATGTAATTTACGTTTGCCATGCACTTACAGCCAATGCTGATGTGGCTGATTGGTGGCCTAACATGGTTGGTGAAGGTTTGATATTTGATACCAACAAATACTTTGTGGTGTGCACCAATGTTTTGGGTTCATGTTACGGCACCACCGGTCCTTCTTCTATTAACCCCAAAACTAATTCGCCTTATGGAAAAGATTTCCCTTTGCTAACTATTCGAGATATAGTGAACGCGCATCGGTTGTTGACTGAGCATCTGCAATTGAAATCTATTTATCTCTTGTGTGGTGGGTCGCTTGGCGGACAGCAAGCAATGGAATGGGCTATTACTGATTCTGCGTTTATCAAAAATTTGTTTTTGATTGCTACTAACCCGCGCCATTCGGCATGGGGTATTGCGTTTAATGAGGCGCAACGCATGGCTATTGAGAGTGGAAGTTTAGAAACGGCTCGTGCTATTGCCATGCTTTCGTATCGCAACTACACCATGTATGAATCGACACAGACAGATGCCGAAGAAAAGATTGACAATTTCCGTGCGGCAAGTTATCAGCGTTACCAAGGTGAAAAGTTGACCAAGCGGTTTAATATCAATTCATATTACCTGCTAAGCAAGGCAATGGATTCGCACAACGTGGGTAGAGGAAGAAGCAGTATGCAGGATGCTTTTAAGCAGGTAACAGCAAAGACTTTAGTCATCGGCATTTCATCGGATATGCTTTTCCCAGTTAAAGAACAAGAGATTATTGCTGAAAATATTACCGGTGCTGTGTTTGAGGAAATTGATTCACCATACGGACACGATGGCTTTTTAATTGAAACAGAAAAAATTTCAGAACTACTTAGAAAACACTTAAAAATATGAGCAAGAAATTAAGAATAGGCATGTTTGGTTATGGCGTAGTGGGTCATGGTTTATATGATGTGCTGCACAAGACCAAAGGCTTGAATGCCGAGATTGTGCGCATTGCCGTAAAGCACCCCGATAAAAAACGCGATTTGCCAGCAGAACTATTTACGTTCGATAAAAACGATATCCTGAACGATGATTCGCTGGATGTGGTAGTAGAGTTAATTGACAATGCGGATGAAGCATTTGATATTGTTTCTACTGCACTTAAAAAAGGCAAGGCGGTTGTTTCTGCCAATAAAAAACTGATTGCAGAACATTTACAGGAGCTTTACGATTTGCAGCAAAAGCACAACGTGCCTTTTTTGTATGAAGGGTCCGTGTGTGGTAGTATTCCTATCATCCGTAATCTTGAAGAATACTACGACAACGATTTGCTCGATTCGCTGGAGGGAATTTGCAACGGCACTACCAATTTTATTCTTACCAAAACATCCGAAGAAAACCTCTCTTACGATGAAGCATTAAAAGGTGCACAGCAATTAGGATTTGCTGAAAGCAATCCTACACTTGACGTAAAAGGATTTGATGCCAAGTTTAAACTCACCATTCTAACATTGCATACGTTTGGTTTAATAGTGAAGCCCGAGAACATTTTCAACTTCGGCATTCAGAACTTGTCAGTTGCCGATTCTACCTATGCGCGTGAGAAAGGCTTTAAAATAAAACTGATTGCTCACACGTACCGCACCGATGACAAAGTGGTGAGTTATGTTATCCCTAAATTTATTAAGCCGGACGATTTGTTTTACAACGTACGCAACGAGTTTAATGCCGTGCAATTAGGTGCAGCGTTCTCCGACAAGCAATTCTTTTTAGGTAAAGGTGCGGGCAGTTACCCTACGGGTTCGGCAGTGCTGTCAGATATTGCAGCACTCAACCACCACTACCGTTACGAATACAAAAAAGTAAAGCAGAGCGATACCGTGCCTTTCAGCAACGACCATTATTTGAACCTTTACATCCGCTACAGCAACGAGAATGTTTTAGAAGAATTAGATGTGCGGGATATATCTGAACGATTTACCAGTAACGACACCAAGT
>CAMBIM010000071.1 GCA_945867505.1 Chitinophaga pinensis | reverse complement strand
TCCTGTTTCCATAAAATATGCTGATAAATTTCGCTGCCGTTTATTTTAATGTGGAAGTAGTGTGGGTCGAACTCGCCTTGTGAGCCGTGGCCGGTCATGTTCACGCTTACTTTGGCAGAAGTAACATTCGGGCTGATGCTGAATGTTTTTTCAGTTACCTGATTTTCGAAATCGGTGGAGTTACCATAACCATAATAGGCGTTGTAAACTTCCTGAACGTTTTCTACGGTGCGGGTTGGAGGGCCTTCTACAAAAATGAATTCAATTTTAGCACTGAAGGCATCTGTCCAACCATCGTAATGCACGCGAACGTTTACGGAATCTTTTAACACAGCAGCATAATCGGTAAGGTCATAATAGTAAGGGTGTGTCCAACTATTATTAAAACCGTTTGAGTTACCCGCCATGTAAGTGCCATAAGGAGTAATCAATCGTCCAACTTCCATAAAGTTAACGTGGTCGGAATAGCTCCAGGTAGTGTCGAGCGTAAGGGTATCAATGGCAACTATGGCAGTATCAACTGTTCCGTTTTTTTTACCTAAAGAAGCATTAACGGTATAATCCCAACGGGAACAGTTAGGCGTGCCGCAACCCAAGGTAAACTTCATGATTATTTTCTGATAAGTAGTGGCCGTATTGGGGAACACAATCCATTCATCATCATTAGATGGGGGAGAAGCCAGGTTAGAATTGGCGTGTGCTACAATAATGGTGGTATCGCCAGTGGCGGCATAGCCGGTAACACTCAAAAGAAAAAGGGCAATGGCAGGAAGGAAATGTTTTGTCATGTATTTAAGTTGTGCCGCGAAAGTAGATAATAATGCAGATTATATTTTGAGGAAGAAACAGGAAGCTGAAAGAGTGAAATAGGGTCTCAAATTATTTAAAGAAAATTGTTGGGAAAGCGTAACCTTTTGGGTAACCGTACCGTATAATTAGATATATGATTCAAAGCACAACATATAAAACAGAAAAGTTCTTTAGTTAGTTAAAAGGTAAAAATGAAAAAAGCCCGGTAATGAAACCAGGCTTAAGAAAAGAAGTAGGGAAAGCGAAAAGGTGCAAAAAAAATTAACGCACTAAAGTAACAGTACCAGTCTTATCCATTTTTTTACCATCAAGGTAAGTAGCAGTTACAGTGTAAACAAACACACCTGTATTTTGTAATTCACCTTTATAAGTTCCGTTCCAACCATCAAATTGGTTGTTAGATTCATAAACTTTCTCTCCCCAGCGATTAAACACATTTACTTCAACGCTGCCGATGCCTTCACCAAATACCATGAATACATCATTATTTCCATCTCCATTAGGTGTAAACGCATTAGGAACAAACGGTTCTTGATGACCAGCCACATTTACTTTTGCAGTAGCTACTACGCTGCATACTCCGTTGTAAGTAACGGTAACTGAATAATCATTATTCTTTTCGTACGAATTTACTGTTGGGTTAGCGCAGTCTATGCAAGTTAAACCTGCATTTGGCGACCATGCGTAAGACACAGCAGAGTCTGTATTGAACGCTGACAAAGAAGTTGTCAATTGAATGCTTCCTCCCATTTCTATTGTAGTGTCGCCCGGAGTGATAGCTAAAACAGCTTGAGCCGGTTGTGCTATCATTACCGCAGTGTCAAGCTTGCAACCGCTGTTGTTGGTGATGTGCAAACGGTGCATACCGCCACTTACGTTGTAAAATTCGTTCAATTGTTGGTTGCCACCTGCATCTAAAGCGTACAAATACGGTTGGTTAAGGATAGACACCGGAGTGATGATAATTTTGCCATCGTTAGAATCGAAACATGAAGTAGCTACTGTGGCAATGCTCACTTCGTCAGCTAAAGGTTGTGGTAAATTTAAGTTAGCTGTTTTTACACAGTTATTAGCATCGCTCACGCTGATAACATAGTCACCCGCAGCTAAGCCTGCAAATCCACCGGTAGAATTGGTTTGAACCGCAGCACCATTCATGCTTACTGAAAACATATATGAGCCAGTTCCACCATTGCTGTTCGCATTGATAGTTCCGTTTGCGCTGTTAGCACAAAGAGGAGCCATAGATGAAGCTGTAATGTTCATAGGTTGTGGTTCTGACAATACTGTAGCTGCTGAAGTAGAGCAGTTGTTAGCATCGGTAACCACTACATTGTAGCTGCCTGCTGTTAAGTTGCTGATAGCTGCAGTAGCATCGCTGGTGTTCCATACAAACGTATAAGGAGCAACACCACCGGTAGCCGAAGCTGAAGCAGTTCCGTTTTGTCCTGCGTTAGGAGTAATGTTATTTCCTGTTCCACCTGCGTTACAAGTAACGTTGGTGGCTGTAATGTTGGCGTTTATTTGTGCAGGAGAAGCAAGTGTTAAAGTAGTATCTGCAATACAACCGTTAGCATCGGTAGCAGAAATAGTATAAGGTGTATTAGCCGAAAGGTTTGCAGCAATTGTAGTAGTGCTGCCGTTGCTCCATGCGTAAGTAAGGCTGCCTGCACCACCGGCAGCGGTAATATTTGCGCTACCGTTAGCATCGCCAAAGCATTTAATGTTGGTAATAGCCGGAGTGCTGAAGTAAATAGGGTTAGTAGAAGCAACAATTACACTTGCACTTGCCGAGCAACCGGTGTTATCAGTTACCACTACTGAATAATTTCCACCTGCTAAGTTGCTGATGCTTGCTGTAGAACCATTGTTGCTCCATACATAAGTATAAGGGGCAGTGCCGTTAGCAGTAACGTTTGCTGTTCCGTTGTTATAACTGTAGCAGGTTTCGTTAGTAGAGGTAGCGTTTACATTTAAGCCACCTACAGAAACCGTTACAGTATCTTTTGCTTTGCAGTTACCGCTGGCAACTTCAATTACATAATTAGTAGTAGCGGCTGGAGTAGCTACCGGATTTGAAATATTAGCGGCATTTAAACTTGAAGCCGGTGTCCATGTATAAGTGAAAGGATTGCCTGCTAGAGGGCTGCCGGTAACTACCGCGTTCAATTGAACGTTTGGTGTAGTGCAGCTCGATACATCTTGTCCTGCATTTACGGTAAATGAAGCGGGAACTACATATATTCTTACTAAATCTTCAGCTACACAAAGACCAACATTTGAAGTAACACGGTAAGTAGTGGTAGTAGTAGGTGTAGCTATAGGGTTAGCGATGTTTGCGTTTGATAAACTTGCTGCATTGTTCCAAACATAGCTACTTGAACCGGTAGCGTTTAATTGTGCCTGGTCGCCCGCGCAAATGTTTTGATCAGCACCGGCATTGATGCCTAAAGAATCAATGATATAAAGCGTAGAGCTATCATAAGATACATTGCTGCAAATAGAGGCTAATCTAATTACCACGCTTTCTGTTCCTTCAACTAAATTATCTGTAATAGGGTAGATAAGAAGGCTTGCCATTGTATCGCCTGCGGCAATTGTAATGCTGTTAGGAATAGTAGTATAATCTGTTCCGTTAATAGCTGTTCCGCCAATTTGGTATTGCACTACAGTTGGGTAAGGTACCGATTTTTCTAAGTGGAAACGAATTACACCATGCACACAGCCTTCCACCGCGTTAGTTACGTTAGGAACGCTGGTAGAAGCTGTATCCATAGTCACCGCATTTGAGGTTAAGCTGTTAGCCTCTAAAAATACACCTGAATCGTAAACGCCATCGCCACCATCAGCTATTACTAACTTTAAGTGGTAAGTTTGGCAAGGTTGTAATCCTTTTTTCTTGGCAGTTAAAACAGTAGTAAAACCGTCATATTGAATGTAAGTGTTTGAGCCATTAAAAGGAGCAGTAAAACCTGTACCGTTAGCGCGGTAGTATTGTGAGTTGCTGGTTGAGTTTACATTGTCAATCGTAAGTGGTGAACTGGTTCCCGGAACTACTGCTAAGTTCTGTTGACCAACAATGCCAGGACCGCTGATATAGAAAGCGAACGCATCATTATAACCAGAGTTTACCCATTCAGGATATTCTTCTGAACCAAAAATATAACGGAACTCAACGCTATCGGTCAAAATATTCATGTCAAACTCAAGCGCACAAGCATCATGCGTAGCTGCACCGGCTATAGAATTAAGTGAAGCATCGCCTGCAGCTAAGTTATCATAGCCTTCAGAACTGGTGTTGTTTGGACCTGTTACCATAGTATCTGAACCGGTAGTCAACAAAATACCGTTAGCCATTCCTAAATTAGTGTTTGTGGCGTTGAATGTTCCTGCCGCGCCATTAGGGCAGTTCATGATAACGTTGGTAATGGTAACCCCGTTGCCGCCAAGTATTTGGGCTAACTGGTTGCCGTTTGAGCTTGTAGTAGGAACTATTTGGGCATAGCCAATGCTGCAGAGCAACAGCAAAGATAGGATGGTGGTAAATAGCTTGTTCATGATTTGCGCGTTTATGCCCTTAAAATAAACCTTAAAATAGCTTCTGTCAAGTGTGTTTTGCAATTATATATAACTTCTTTACCAATAGCAACTGTAGAAACACAAAATGTACTTTGTGTGGTATGTAACGATGGTTTGGCAAAAACTGATATGTTGATGGCATAACAATAAATTTACCCGCCTTTCGTCCATCAGTCGGATTGCTATATTTTCTGTGGCACTTAATATTGCCGCGGACACAGAGAACCTGCGATAAAGTTTTCTATTTACATGAACAATGTTTTGGGAAATAGAAAACTTTATCTTGGTTTGCCCGCTTTTTAAAAAGAGGACCACTAGGTTTTAACACATAACATGAAAAATAAAGAAACGATTATAGGGTGGGTGCTTATAGCCGCCCTTTTTGCCGGATTTATCTTCTATCAGGATAAAAAATTTAAAGAAGACCAACACAAAAAAGCAGAATTAGCGCTAGAAGCCAAGCGCGACTCCCTGAACATAGCTAAGACAAATCCGCAACCTGTTGCTACAGTAGTAGGAGATAGCAGTCAGCCGACTACCAGCACCCCGCAAGCCACAGCAGCTATTGTTGATTCTGCTACCAGTCAAGCTCAATATGGTGCATTTGCTGCTGCAGCTAATGGCGAAGAAAAAACCTTTGTGATTGAGAACGATGTGCAGAAGATTACTTTAAGCAGCAGAGGTGGGCAAATTCAAAGCGTTGAGTTAAAGAAGTATTTAACCTGGGATAAAAAGCCACTCATTCTTTTTACCGGCAAAACCAACTCGTTAAGCTATCAATTTGCCATTGACAACAACAGGGTGATTGATACCAAGGATTTTTACTTTGAACCAACTGGTGAAGCGTTTAAAGTTACGGGCGATTCTTCTAAAACATTCAGCCTGCGCTTAAGTGCCGGTGAAGGAAAATATTTTGAACAAAGCTATACGCTGAAAGGAAATGCTTACTTGCTTAACTACAATGTAAACATGGTAGGCCTAAACGGTATTATTCCTGCCAACAATAATTTTATTAGTGCCACTTGGTCAAATACACTTTCTAACCTTGAACATAATATTGACTTAGAAAGACAATACAGCGCCCTTTACTTCCGCTATAATAAAAGCGATGTATCGCATTTAGATGAAGGTAAAGAAGATGAAGAGCTTGTTTTTGACGCACCTTTAGAATGGATTTCTTACAAGCAACAGTTTTTTAATACCACACTATTTAGTAATGGCGAGTTTAATCGCGGTAAGTTAAAAGCACGGTTTACCAAAGATGACCACAGCTACGTAAAGAAATATGATGCACGCTTTACCATGCCTTATAATTCGGCAGGAAATACCAATTACAAATTTCAGTTTTACATAGGGCCGAACAGTTTTAATACGCTTGCTGCTTTAGATAAAGATGCGGAAAGCATCATTAAGTTAGGATATGATTTTTGGATGTTTAGCTGGATAAAATACATCACTCGTTTTATGATTTGGGTGTTTAGCTGGTTCGATAGCGTTCACTTAAATTACGGTATCATCATTTTGTTGATGACTCTTATATTAAAAATAGCTCTGCATCCGTTAACCGCTAAGAGTATTGAAAGTGCGGCTAAGATGAAGATTTTGGCACCCGAGTTAGCCGAGTTAAAAGAAAAATATGGCGATGACCAAACCAAAATAGGCGCAGAGCAAATGAAATTGTATCAGCGCGCGGGCGTTAGCCCGTTTGGCGGATGTTTACCCTTGCTGATTCAAATGCCTATTTTGATGGCGATGTATTATTTCTTCCCTGCCTCTATTGAGTTACGTCAGCAATCGTTCCTTTGGGCAACCGATCTTTCCAGTTACGATTCTATTTATACTTTCTCTACCACTATTCCTCTAATAGGTAACCATATCAGTTTGTTCACCATATTAATGACTATTACTTCGGTAGGTCAGGCGGTAATGAATAACCAAATGAACGCCATGAGCAATCAGCAGCCGGGTATGAAATACATGCCTTACATTATGCCGTTTATGCTCATGTTCATGTTCAACAGTTTCCCTGCAGCACTAACTTATTACTACTTACTGCAAAACTTGTTAGGTATAGCTCACCAATGGATTATTCAAAAATTCTTTATTGATGATGCTAAACTGCGCAAGCAAATAGAGGACAACAAGAAGAATCCTAAACAAGCCAGCGGTTGGCAAAAGAAATTAGCCGATATGCAAAAAGAGGCGCAACAAAAAGCTAAAGCCAGAAAATAGTTTGCAGTTGTTTTATAACGCAGAAAGCCACCAAGTCGGTGGCTTTCTGCGTTAACTTAATTACCTAATAATTTTGCTGCACGAATGTTCCAAATTTGTATTTTGCAATACAAAATCAATCATCATGGACATTAAACGCCTATTCGATTTTCTGACCGTGCAAATTGGCAAACATGCAAATGCTCCTTTTCTTTCTTCAAAAGTTAATGGTGCCTGGAAACCCTACACATTTAAAGAAGTGCAGGATAACAGCAACCGTGTTAGCCAATTGTTGCTCAACCTAGGTTTAAAGAAAGATGATAAGATTGCCATTATTGCGGTTAATCGCCCGGAATGGAATTTTACCGATTTGGGCAGTATGCAAATTGGTTTGATTAACGTGCCTATGTATCCCACCATTGCCGAAAGGGATTACGAATTCATTTTTGCCGATGCGGGTATTCAATACGCTTTTGTGGGCGATGAAGCTATCTATAATAAAGTGCGTTCGCTGGTAGGCAAAGTGCCTTCGCTGAAAGGCATTTACACGTTTGATAAAGTAACCGGTGCGCAGAATTTTTGGGATTCGCTGCCGGCACTTTCGGCTGTTAACAATGCTGAAATAGAAACCCGTAAAAATAGTATTAACGAAGAAGATTTAGCCACCATACTTTATACATCCGGCACTACCGGTAACCCTAAAGGCGTAATGCTTACGCATAAAAATATTGTTAGCAACATCAAGAGCGTCCAGGAAGTAACTCCGTTTGCCGATGGCGAAAGTGCCTTGAGTTTTTTGCCGCTTAACCACAGTTTTGAGCGCATGGTTTTTTACAGTTACATGGCTTTTGGTATTCATATTCATTATGCCGAAAGTTTAGAGCTGATAGGAGAGAACCTGAAGGAAGTAAAGCCATATTGCTTTACCACCGTGCCCCGCCTGCTCGAAAAAGTGTATGAAAAGATAATGGCGAAGGGCAATGAGCTAACAGGCTTTAAGCGTAAACTTTTCTTCTGGAGTATGGATTTAGGCTCGCGTTACGAACTAGGCGGAGGCAACAGTGCCTGGTATAATTTGCAGTTGAGCATTGCACGCAAACTTGTTTTTAGTAAATGGAAAGAAGCCCTGGGCGGACACGTAGAGTTTATTGTTACCGGTGCATCGGCTATGCAGCCGCGCCTGATTAAACTGTTTACTGCTGCGGGTATTAGTGTGTTGGAAGGCTACGGGCTTACCGAAACATCACCGGTACTTTGCGCTAACCGCTTAGATGAGAAAGAACGCTGCATTGGTGCTGTTGGTTTACCTATACCTGGGGTAGAAATTAAACTGGCAGAAGACGGAGAGATATTGGCGAGAGGAAACAACATCATGAAAGGCTATTACAACCGCCCTGACCTGACTGCCGAAGTAATTATTGACGGTTGGTTCCACACCGGTGATATTGGCAAGTGGGTAGAGATCCACGGCAATAAGTTTTTGAAAATTACCGATCGTAAAAAAGAACTGTTCAAAACTTCCGGTGGCAAATACGTAGCCCCGCAGGTTATTGAAGAAAAGATGAAAGAGAGCCGCTACATTGAGCAAATGATGGTGGTAGGGGGCGATGACAAAAAATATATCTCTGCCCTTATTGTTCCTTCGTTTCTTAACTTAAATGACTGGGCAAAAGAAAACGGCATTGCTGCCCACGCTAACGAGCAGATTGTTTCTAATGAAAAAATTAAAGCATTGATAAATGCTGAAATAGAAAAATACAATAAAGACTTTGGTAATTGGGAGCAGGTGAAAAAGTTTCACTTGCTAAGCAACGAATGGACAGTAGAAGCCGGTGAACTAACCCCAACCATGAAACTAAAACGCAAAGTAATTTACGAACGCTACGCCAAATACGTGGGTGATTTGTATAAGGACTAACATGCTTTTAAAAAAAACAGGGAGCAAATCGTTTGCTCCCTGTTTTTTTAAAAAATGTTGAATCTATTAGCCCTCTCTACTAAAGTATTTGGTAGAGTAAGAACAACTTAAAACCTATCCAGATTCATTACTTTATTCCAAGCGGCAACAAAATCTTTTACAAATTTTTCTTTACCATCACTGCTTGCATAAATTTCTGCAACGGCCCGCAATTCAGAATTTGAACCAAAGATAAGGTCGGCACGGGTGGCGGTCCATTTGGGTTCTCCGGTAATGCGGTTCGAGCCTACAAATATTTCGCCTTTATCGTTTGTCGCTTTCCAGGTAGTTCCTAGGTCTAATAAGTTTACAAAGAAATCGTTGGTAAGTGCTTCGGGATTGTTTGTCAGAACACCATGCTTTGAACCATCAAAGTTTGCGTTTAATACTCTCATGCCTCCAACCAAAGCGGTCATTTGCGGGGCGGTTAAGTTTAGCAGTTGAGCCTTGTCTACCAACATTTCTTCGGTAACAGAAACACAGTTGGCATTTCTATAATTTCTGAAACCATCTGCTTTTGGTTCTAAAACCGCAAATGATTCCACATCCGTTTGCTCTTGCGAGGCATCGCCTCTGCCTGCTGTAAACGGAACAGAAACTTTTTGACCTGCCTTCTCTGCTGCTTTCTCAATAGCAACACAGCCACCCAAAACAATTAAATCGGCCATAGAAACATTTTTGCCGAATTCTTTCTGTATTTTTTCGTAGCTAGCTAAAACTGTTTTTAATTGAGCTGGGTTGTTAGCCTCCCAATTAATTTGCGGTTGTAAACGAATACGAGCACCATTAGCACCGCCCCGTTTATCGGACCCACGGAAACTAGAAGCCGAAGCCCAAGCCGTAGAAACTAATTGAGCAATTGAAAGTCCGCTCGATAAAATTTTGGTTTTTAAAGCGGCAATATCTGTTTCCGTTAAATCTTTATTACCTGCAGGTATAGGGTCTTGCCAAATCAATTCTTCTTTAGGAACTTCTGCTCCTAAATAACGAGCAATGGGTCCCATATCGCGATGCGTTAGTTTAAACCAAGCTCTGGCAAAAGCATCGGCAAAGGCATTAAAATCATTCAAGAATTTTCTGGAAATTTTTTCGTAAGCAGGGTCCATTCTTAAAGCCATATCGGCAGTGGTCATCATAGGCGCATGAAACTTTTTAGCATCATGAGCATCTCCCACGGTAGTGGCTGCACTTTCATCGGTTGGTGTCCATTGGTGTGCACCGGCAGGGCTCTTTGATAATTTCCAATCGTATTTTAAAAGCGTCTCAAAATAGCCATTATCCCAAGTAGTAGGGTTTGGTTTCCAGGCACCTTCAATACCACTTGTAATGGCATCGCCAGCTTTACCGGTTCCATGGCTGTTTATCCAGCCCATACCCATTTTTTCAATGGTTTCGCCTTCCGGTTCACGTCCTACATGGCTATCGCTTGCTGCACCATGCGCTTTGCCAAACGTATGTCCACCCGCTACCAATGCCACTGTTTCTTCATCATTCATGGCCATACGTGCAAAAGTTTCTCTTACATCTTTTGCAGAAGCCAAAGGGTCAGGATTGCCATTTGGGCCTTGAGGATTAACGTAAATCAATCCCATTTGCACAGCCGCTAAAGGATTATCTAATTCTCTATCGCCTTTGTAGCGTTTATCGCCCAACCATTCATTTTCATTTCCCCAGTTAATATCTTGTTCCGGTTCCCAAATATCTTCGCGGCCACCGGCAAAGCCAAAGGTTTTAAAGCCCATAGACTCTAAAGCACAGTTACCTGCCAAAATCATTAAATCTGCCCACGAAATTTGGTTGCCATACTTCTGCTTTATAGGCCAAAGTAAAAAACGGGCTTTATCTAAGTTACCGTTATCGGGCCAACTATTTACTGGAGCAAAACGTTGATTACCGGTGCCTGCGCCACCTCTACCATCAGAAATACGATACGTGCCTGCACTATGCCAAGCCATACGAATAAACAAAGGACCATAATGACCATAATCTGCAGGCCACCAATCTTGCGAGGTGGTCATTACTTCAAAAATGTCCTTCTTAATTGCTTTTAAGTCTAACTTTTTAAACTCTTCGGCATAGTTAAAGCCTTTGTCCATTGGGTCTGACAGGTCAGAATGCTGGCGAAGGATTCCTAAATTTAAACGGTTTGGCCACCAATCTTTGTTAGAAGTTCCTGTGCCTGCGCTTTGTTTCATTTGTCCGTGTGGAAACGGACATTTGCTTTCGTTTGTATTGCTCATAGCTGTTTATTTATTGTGAGTATTGAATTGACCTGTTATTTGAAGTTTGATATCCTGAACTTTGAAATTTTTTATTTTATTCTTTTTAAAATGCTCGTTAATGAGCAGGTTAAGTTGCTCGTCTTCATAATCTTCTATTTTATCCGTTTCGGCACAATACAAATGGTGGTGGTTAGATAAAACTGCATCATAACGCATAATGTCTCTTTCGGTTTTTACCTTTTTAAGCAACGCATTTTCAACCAAACTATCTAAAACTTTATAAACAGTTCCTACAGAAATATTGGGGTGATTCTTTTTAATGTATTCAATTACATTTTCTGCTGTTGGGTGATTGTTTAACTTAATAATAGCCTCGTAAATAGCCACCCGCTGCGGTGTAACTTTCAATCCTTTCTGCTGTAATTTTTCTCTTAAAAGATGGCTCATTTGATTTGCAGTATTGAGAAATGTTGGACAAGGATAACAATTCTTATTTAGGAATAAATAGCATTTGTAAGGTTTTCACTAAAATAATCTAATGAATATGGCGTGGCTGGGAAAATTATGGCTGTTTGGCTTTACTAATAACCTCACAAAAAAAGCTTGCCGCAATTCTGCGGCAAGCTTCAGTATTTTTAAACAGAAACTTTATTTCTCCGTTCCTTCCTGTTTGTCTTCATCGCCTTCACGAACTTTGTTCGATAGCTTGCCTACATACTTAGGATCTTCTAAGTGCAGAATATAATCTTCCACTTGGTCGGCTCCAATTCTGCGGGCTTTAATCACCTTGTTTTGGTCAAGGATATAAATTTGCGGAGTGCTTTGTATATCCCATTCAAAACGGAAATTGCTGTGGCGTTTACTGTCGCACACGTTAATCCAGTCCAGATTATTCTTTTGAATAAACTCTACCCAGTCTTTATAATTTTCAATTTCCATAATGGCGGGAGAGTAGCCTTCTACGCTAATGTTCTTCTTCTTCAAATTATGGTAGGCTTCTGCCAACACCGGAATTTCCTTTTTGCAATGTCCGCAATCCGGATCCCAGAAAGCAACAATGGTGTATTTGGCTTTTACATCCTGTAAAGATTTCCATTGCGTTTCGGTAGAATCGGTAGGCAAAATTAAACGCTGCGCAGGTTTGCCTACTAACACCGGTTCTAAGCGGGTAGCGCGGTCGCAAATTTTAAAACGCTTGGCGGTGTCAATCCACGGAGTTAAATCCTGTTTGCAGAAATAGTTTTTACCATAGTAAGCATAAGCCGCATCAAAGCCCATTATTTTCGAATTAGCCATTTCGTTAAATATATATGTAAGAATGTAGCGATACACTTCATTCTTCTTATCTGTTTTAGCCAGCAATTCTTCTCCTCCGGTAATAATTGAATCGGGCACCTGAACAATAGTTTGATTCATAAACGTTTTTAACTTGTTATGAAACACAGGGCAGCGGAGCAAGCG
>CAMBIM010000070.1 GCA_945867505.1 Chitinophaga pinensis | reverse complement strand
TGGGCGCTGCGCCTGTCTATATATATAGGAATACGAAACATTGGTCAGCCCGAAGATTTCCGTTATGCCAATTGGCGCAAGGAATGGGGAAGTAACTTTTTGCTGCGTTCTTTTTTGCAGGTGTTTATGTTGCAGGGAGCCATTATGTTCATCAACGTATTGCCCGTAATAGTTGTCAATAGCGATTTATCGGTTTTTAAATCTTACAAAGTTCTTTACCCCGTTGGCGTTGCAGTTTGGGCCGTTGGCTTTTTTTTCGAAGCCCTTGGCGACTATCAAATGTATATTTTCAAAAGCTCTCACCACCCCAAAGGCAAGGTAATGGATACCGGCTTATGGAAGTTTACACGCCACCCCAACTATTTTGGCGAGGCGGTAATGTGGTGGGGAATTTTCCTGCTCGCCATTCCATCGGGCTTGTGGTATTTGTCGGTATTGGCACCCATTACCATTACCTTTTTGCTGCTTAAAGTTTCGGGTGTAACCCTGCTGGAAAAGAAATATGATGGCAACGATGCCTACACGGAATACAAGCGCAACACCAATTCATTTATACCTTGGTTTCCGAAAAATAAATAGTGGATTATGAAACACATTTTACTCCTGTTGGCATTCTTCCCATTTGTAAATCTATCGGCTAATTCATTTGCCGACTACAAACAACATATAGCTACAGACAGACTGCTTATCATTTTTGATAAAACTGTTTCGGTAGAACGCAAGGCGGAAATTATTCAGCAATCGGGTTTGGTTACCGGCTTTGTTCATCTCCCATCTCCGGCACTTACTATTTGCCACACCAATAATTTTGAAGCAGCACAGAAGTTCTTCGCCTCTACTCCCGAAATAAATTTCGTTTCCCTTTTTATTACAGATGGCGATAATCATTATGCCGGAGTGCTCAATAACTTCTTTGTAAAACTTAAAGACAAAAACTTTGAGCCGTTGTTAAAGGAGAAACTGAAACAACAAAATCTGGGCGAAGCGGTGGCTGATAAATACATTCCTAATCTTTATAAAATCAGAAATAGTATTTCACAAAACACTATTGATGTTTGTGCTGAATTTTTAAAAGAAGGCTGGGTAGAATACGCTGCGCCAAATTATTTGGTGAACCCGTTGGTTTGTGCCGACCCGCTCTACAACCGCCAATGGAATATTAAAAACACCGGCATTAACTTACAAGGTAACGGAACTATTGATGCCGATATGGATGTAGACAGTGCCTGGGCTTTCACCACCGGTGACCCCAACATTAAAGTAGGCGTAATTGATTCGGGTGTAGATACCCTTCATTCAGATTTAGCGCAGAACATGCTCTCTGGTTACGATGCTATAGATGATTCAACGGATGGCTACCCAACTCCCGCCTATCCCGAAGATGGACACGGCACCTGTTGCTCGGGAATTATTGCCGCAGTAAAAGATAATGGCATTGGTTGCGTAGGCGTTGCGCCCACTTGCAAAATTATTCCGGTACGGGCTTTCTATTATTTAGATGTTGGTGGAGGAACTATTCTTCCCTATTCTACTTCCGATGCTTTTGCAACTGCCATTGGCTGGGCATGGAGCACCGGGCAGGCAGATATATTAAGTAATTCGTGGGGTTTGCCGCCAAACTTGATTGCCTTTTTATCGGGAGGAATGCAACCGGTAAACGATGCTATTATAACTGCGCATACTAACGGAAGAAACGGAAAAGGAATTGCCATGTTTTTCAGCAGCGGAAACGAAGGCGATAGCATTGGTCCTATTTGGCCGGCTTCGTTAAGTCAAACTATTGCGGTGAATGCTTCTAATATGTGCGATAAAAGAAAAAGCCCGAGCGATTGCAGTGGCGAAAACTGGGGTGGCGATTTTGGCGGCAACTTGGACTTTAGCGCACCCGGAGTAAAAATTACCACCACCGATATGCGCGGGGCAAACGGTTTCTCAAACAACGATTACACCTACACATTTAATGGAACTTCAGCGGCTTGCCCAAATGCTGCTGCGGTGGGAGCACTGTTGCTCTCCATTCAACCAACCTGGAGTGCCGAAGACATTCGCAACATCATCGCCCAAAGCTGCGACAAGGTGGGTTACTCTTACGATTCTACTTTCAGCAACGGAACTTGGTGCAGAGAATTAGGCTACGGTAGAGTGAATGCTTACAAGGCATTGTATCAATCGCTTTTCTATTCCGGAATTAATGAAGCGAAAGAAAATTTGATGTTGAATGTTTTTCCTAATCCTGCTAATGGTATTTTGAATATCAGCTTTAGTGGAAAGAAAAATGGGCAGATGAAAGTTTATAATGTAACTGGTGCGGAATTATTGCAACAAGAACTTAGTGAGGGAATGAATGTGGTAGATCTTGCTGCTTTAGGTTCTGGCGTTTATCTGGTGAGGACAGATACCGAGGCAGGAATCGTAACCAAGAAAGTTACAATTATAAAATAGGGTTGCTGCGTTCAGCGTGGCGATTCAACCGTGTTTTCCAACTCTGCTTGTTTTTTGCAAAGCGATTCGCTCATACGAGCATTCAGGAGAACAAAGCCTATCAGCACTACACAGAACACTACCAACATTAAATTCATGGATGTGTCAGTTTTCATAATTACGGTTTTTGAATAATTGATTTTGAGCTACTACAAGTGTAACGTTAGTTTTCAGATAATATTACACAGCCTTCATATAGTTATCGTCAATTAACAAGCTATCCACATTCGCACTATAATAGTGCCAACAACAGCAAAGAGTTTTACCAATAGTTTACTGGTATGCAAACCCTTTGTTAATTAAACAGTTAGGCTCATTATTTTTTAACCATTAGAAAATATCTAAAGCGTGTAGAAAGCACTTTGTAGCAATTACTTGACGAAGTAATGCACATGTGATTAGACAATTTTTTCGAACCCTGTATAGTCTTGTAATGCCAGAGGAATTTTTATTCCGTCTGCTGTCTGATGATTTTCGAGAAGCGATGCAACAATACGAGGAAGAGCAAGAGCACTACCATTTAGGGTGTGTGCTAAACGCGTTTTTTTGTTTTCATCCCGGTAACGAACTTTCATACGATTGCTCTGGAATGTTTCGAAGTTAGAAACAGAGCTTACTTCTAACCAACGTTTTTGCGCGGCACTATAAACTTCAAAATCGTAAGTAAGCGCAGAAGCAAAACTCATATCGCCACCGCATAAGCGCAAGATGCGATAAGGCAATTCTAACTTCTGAAGAAGTTGTTCCACATGCTTTGCCATTTCTTCTAAAACTTCGTAGCTTTTATCAGGGTGAACAATTTGAACAATTTCTACTTTATCAAATTGATGAACACGGTTTAAGCCGCGAACATCTTTTCCATAACTGCCCGCCTCGCGTCTAAAGCAAGGAGAATATGCCGCAAACTTTGTCGGAAGGGTTTCTAAAATTTCATCGCGCACAATATTGGTTACCGGAACTTCGGCTGTGGGTATAAGGTAAAAGCCTTCCTCTTTGGTTACATACATCTGTCCTTCTTTATCGGGCAGTTGACCGGTGGCAAAGGCACTGGCTTCGTTAACCATGTGCGGAGGAATTACTTCCATGTAACCAGCATCTACTGCATTATCTAAAAAGAAACTGATAAGCGCGCGTTGCAATTTTGCTCCTTGCTTTTTGTAAACAGGAAAACCGGCACCGGTAATTTTTACACCTAATTCCAAATCGAACAAATCGTATTTCTTGGCTAAGTCCCAGTGAGGCAATGCGCCTTCATATAGCGTTGGAATTTCGCCTACGCTTTTTACCACTTCGTTCTCTTCTGGTGTTTTGCCAACGGGTACGCTTTTATGCGGTGTGTTTGGAATGCGCACCAAAATATCTTTCAGTTCTTCTTCGGTTTTAGCTAAATCGATTTCAAATTTTTTAGAGTTTTCTTTTAGTTCAACCGTTTCGGTTTTCTTTTTATCGGCTTCTTCTTTTTTGCCTTGTTTAAACAGGTCGCCTATTTCTTTGGCAGTAACATTTTGCTTTGAAAGGTTTTCATCCAGCTTGGTTTGAATAGCTCTGCGTTTTTCGTCTACAGCCAATGCTTCGTCAATTAGATTTAGTTCTTTAAAATTCTTTATTGCAAGGCGTTGCTTTATTTCCTCCGCATTGTTTCTAATGGCAATTATTTCCAGCATAATTCAAAAATTTTGAATGGCGAATATAGAAATTCATTTATCCGTCAGTTGAAACTGTCGGCAATGAAATACAGGCAAAAAGAAAAGCACTTCTATTTTACCGGCTCCTAACCAATTACGTAGCCGTTTTGGTAAACTCCTACTTTGTAAATACCCGGGTCGGTAATATTTTTACTGCAACACACTACTAACTTTTTTATTGTTTTGGGCATAGTCGAAATCGGCTTTTTTGGGTGTATTGCACCGGCTCCGTATTTGTGCATCCAAAAAATCTGTTTAATAATTAAACATCTTGCTCTACTATTTATTTCTTTTCCGTTTGTAGGAATTTTCCCAAGAAATAAAAACCTATTGGCAATATGGCTTAAGCTGCGACAAACGAGATAGCCCTCGTAATACCAATCACAGTAAATCTATCTATAAATACTTTGAAGATGAATCTTCTGAAAGAATTAATAATGATAGTCGCTTCGGCAATAACGGATTCCATATTGCAACTTTGAATTGAATTGATTCTACTTAAAAAACCAAACGTATACCGTAAGCGCAAGTATCAGGCAAACCATAAGGCGTTTCATCCACACTTCATTTACCGTTACGCTCCACCGGCTGGTTAGCCAGCCGCCAAGCGAGGTACCTGCACTCATTACCAAGCCGTAATACCAATGTATGTTTCCTTTCCAAATAAAAATAGCGAGCGCAGCGAAGGTGTAAACCAGTGTAATAAATACTTTGTAGTAATTGGTTTTACTAATGCCGAACCGGTGCAGCAAAAGCGCGGGGGCCATTAAAAAGAAACCCGAACCGGCTTGTATAAAGCCTCCGTAAATGCCAATAAAAAAGTAAAGAACTAGTCCGGCAATTTTGTGTTTAAGCTCTAATCGCTCCTCTTGCTCACCGGTTGTTTTTAATGGGTTTGTAATAGTGATGAAGAGAAAAAGCAGCATTACGCCAGCCAGTATTTTATTAAAAACATCGGCAGGAATTTTAACCGCAAACAAAGCCCCTATAACCGCCCCCGGTACACAAGCCGCAGCCAGCCACCATTTGTAGCTATCGCTTGATATGCCTTTGCTTTCAAAACCTTTTGCCGAAAAATAACTTTGAAAAATAATGGGTATCCGGTTGGTGGCGTTAGCTTCTACCGAGCTTAAACCACAAAACATAAATGCCGAAAGCGATACCAGCGAACCTGCTGCGGAAACGGTATTGATAAACGCCACCGCCATACCGGCTGCAAAAAGAATAAGGACATGAATAATTTCCAAGTAAACGAATATATAAATGCTTAGAAGTTCCACTTTAAAAAAAGTGGAACTTCTTCTCTCATCGCTATTCTTATTTTTGGAACGATGGCAAAAACTGCGTTAATAATTGGGGCTACCGGTTTGGTAGGGGAGGAATGTTTGAACGAACTGCTTAATTCTGTGGCATACGAAAAAGTAATTGCGCTTACCAGAACTAAAATTGTAAGCAAAAAAGCAAAGCTGCTTAACATAGTTACCGATTTTGAAAATCTGGAATCAATAGCCGCTCAGCTAAAAGCCGATGATGTGTTTTGCTCCATGGGAACTACCATTGGCAAAGCGGGAAGTAAAGAGGCTTTTAGAAAAGTTGATTATGAAATTCCGTTGCAGGTGGCTACCATAGCTAAACAGAATGGAGCCAAGAAATTCATTTTGGTTTCATCGCTGGGGGCTAACCCTGCCTCGCCTGTTTTTTACAGCAAAGTAAAAGGCGAACTGGAAGAAGCATTGAAGAAAATGAAATTCGATTGGTTGTTTATTCTGCAACCTTCTATTTTATTAGGCAACCGGAAAGAAAAACGAACCGGAGAAGCCATAGGGCAATTTGTGGCTGAAAAATTTTCGTTTTTGTTTGCTGGTCCGTTAAAGCAATACCAGGGCACACCAGTTTATTTATTGGGCAGATATATGTTGAGGGTGGCACAGGAAACTACCCCATCATCTACGGAAAAAATACCTGTAGTGCGCACTATTAAAAACGAAGAGATTTTGAGGAAATGAGTAATAGACAACAGACGACAGGCAACAGACAACGGACAGTGACCCATCTTGCGGTTATCGCGCTCACTCTATTTCTTTCGTTACTTAATGAATCAGTTTTTGCTCAAGCTAAAGAAACGCCCATCATTACTTTCCGTCAAAAATTATTGCGCGAAAAACATGAGGATAACGGTGATGTAGAGAAGATTGATTCGTTTGCCAAACTGCATTTAATGATTGCCGGCAACGTTTACCAAACCGAAAAACATGCCTCGTACGCTTACGATAAGGCCACCGGCAAGTACGATTACCGCAGCGAGTTGAAATACATTCAGCCCATCCTCAACCTTGGCGATGTAACTATAGTCAACCTTAAAACATCGTTTACCAATAACAACAAAAACATGTTCTCCTCACCCGATGAATTTGGTCTGGCATTAAAGTATGCCGGAGTAAATGTGGCGTTACATGCCAACGTGCATACGGCTAACATCAGCAAGGCAAACTTAAAGCGCACCGATGAAGTACTGGACGAATACGATATTCTGCACACCGGTGCTTTTCAAGATAACATTCAGCGTCAAGGCAACTATCCGCTCATCGTGAACAAAAAAGGTTTTCATATAGCTATACTTAACTACACCAACCTTACTTCCCGCCCTACCATCTCTCGAGATTTTGTGATTAACGAAATTGACAAAACCGCCATTGACCGCGATATGCGTTTGGCACACGCTTACAAACCGGACTTTACCATCGTTTATTTCGATTGGGGCTCGAACATGCAGGATATTCCCTCGTATGCGCAGCAGGAGTTGGCGCAGTATGTTTTTCAGGCGGGTGCAAATTTAGTGGTGGGCACACACCCCAATACACCAATGCGGTTAGATTTAATGAACTACAGTTACAATGGCGAACAGCGCGAAGGCATTATTGCTTACTCACTGGGTAACCTGGTTAGCAGCAATGAAGAAGTGCGCAATCGCAACGGCTATGTAATTGATATGGAAATTCAGAAAAACAATTTTACTACCAAAACGCATGTAAGCGATTGGGGTGTAATTCCGGTTTATACCTATTACGATACCACTACCGTAAAAGGAAAAACAAGTGTATTCAGTGTGCCTTGCGCCAACGTAGAAAGTGCCGATATTTTCCCCAACATAGCCTACATAGAAAAACGGAGAGCCGTAAACAGCGCGTATGAAGTGCGCAAACTGTTAGGCAACACAGCTGATGAAATTCAATACAACCTCAACGAGTTGATTGTAAATAATGTGGAAGAGAGCATCAACATTACCAATGCACCGCTCAACAACAAATACAACCCTAAGCGCGAAGACGATGTAAAACCAAGCGATGCACCGGAGCTACCGGTGGCTACTGATGGTTCATATAATCCGCCTTCACTGGCTTTGCTTTACGAGCAACCTGCCGAAGTAATTAAACCAACTACATCGGTCAGCAAAAAGACCGAAAAGAAAAACGAAAAAGAGAACTCCTACTTAGCGCATAAAAAATTAGCTGAAGCTGCTTTGGATAATATACCAGTGGCAACGAATACCGATGTAGCTACCGATAGGAAGAACACTGAACCCGCAAAAACAGAAACCGATTTAAAAGCTGCGAAGCAAAAAGAGCAGGCAGTAATTGTGAACACAGAACCGGCTAAGGAACGAGCAAAGGCTATAGCTGTAGAAACTTCTTCGGTAGAAACAAATACCATTTCTTCTAATGACAATAGCGGGCTTGCTGGTGCTGTAGAAATGACAAAGGCAAAAGATTTGGAATTAGAAGTAGATACCTTTTACCGTATTCAATTTTATGCGCTCAAATCTCCAATACCTCTCGACACCAATTACTACACCCACTTAAAAGGCTATGAAGTGCGCGTAGAAGAAGGTTTGTATAAATACATGTTAGGCAAATACAGAAGTTTTAAAGAGTGCGAAAACTTTTGGAAGACCCAAATACAGCCGCGCTACAAGCAAAGTTTTATAGTTAAGTTTATTGATGGTAAACGAATTGTAAAATGAACCTGGCCATAGATATAGGCAACACCAACTTAAAATTCGGCTTGTTTGAAAACAACGAACCGGTAGATGTACTTATAGGCGAAGAAGCTATTGATGTAATACTCGCCACACATAAAATTGAAGAGGCTATTCTCTCAAAAACAGGTTCAAACAGTAGTATTGAACAGAAGCTAAAGCAGAAAAATATTCGAACTCTTATTCTTTCTCCTGAATTAAAAATTCCTTTAAAAATTCTTTACAAAACACCCGAAACACTGGGGGCAGATAGAATTGCCGGAAGTGTTGCCGCTAATTTTCTATTCCCAACCAACAATATTCTCAAAATAGACTTTGGCACCTGCATCACTTTCGATTTTGTAAATGCGAATGCCGAATACCATGGTGGGGCAATTTCTCCAGGTATGATGATGCGGTTTAAGGCGCTGCACAATTACACCGCTAAACTTCCGTTAGTAGACCCTATGCAGTTTACTTCGTTCGAACTTACGGGTACCGATACCACTACTTCTATTTTAAGCGGTGTGGTTAACGGAATAAAAGAAGAGGTGCACGGCATAATAAAACAATACGATTTGCGTTTTGGAAACCTTGCAATAGTAGCCACCGGAGGCGATGCGCTCTTATTTGCTACTCTGCTCAATTGTGAGATATTTGCGCGCCCTTATTTAGTGCTGGAGGGATTGAACCGTATTTTGAATTATAACACAGAATGAAAAAAACAGTTAGCTCCCGACTGAAAAGGAGGGATGAAACAAGTTGGCAGTTGGCGGTTAGCAGAATGATTGCCTTGGCTATTTGTTTGTCAATATTCAATATTCAGTATTCAATTGGACAAGCGTCTTCTCCGTATTCTCGCTTCGGCTTGGGTTATGTTAGTTCGCCTGTTTTTTCGGCAAACAAAGCTATGGGCGGCTTGGCTGCGCCTTACGCCAGCGGTATAAATATTAACTACGCTAATCCTGCTTCGTATGCTTCGCTTACACGCACCACTATCGAAATTGGTATGAATGCCGAAGGTTCAAAAATCCGCACTGGAGATTCTACCTACACCGGAACATCGGCTAACATCAACCACTTTGCTTTGGCGTTTGTGCCCAACATTAAGCACAACAACTTTGCGGTGAGCATTGGTTTGTTGCCTTACTCTTACGCTAACTACACCTTCATTCAGGATTTTAATGATTCAGCTCTTGGGCCGTTTCGTCAAGTATATTCCGGTAAAGGCTCGCTTTACCAAGCCTATATAGGCGGTGCTTACAAAGTGAAAGGCTTTTCGGTGGGAGCTAACCTTGGCTTCCTATTCGGCAAACTAGATTATCAAAAAACCATCACCTTCTCCGATACGCTTTTTGCTTACAGCACACGCAACATTACCAGCATGAACGTAAAGAGTTTTGTTTACTCGCTAGGTGTGCAATACCAGCACTTAATTTATCACAATAGTAATGACCCCGATTCGCGCACCGATATTTTTGTGACCACCGGTCTTTACGGTTCTGGTGGAATGAAAATGCAAGCCAAGGTTTCTAACTATTGGGACCGGTTCACCGTTGACCCAACTTTCGGAGTGCTTACCGTAGATACCTTGCAGGCTAATTTTAATCAGAAACAATCCATCAATCTGCCGTTTAACCTTGGTGCAGGTGTAATGTTTGGCAACGAACGTTTTTGGATGATAGGAACCGATTTCAAATTTATGAACTGGGCTAATTATTCATCTCCATTAAATAACGGTGGTTTGGGCAATAGCTGGAGACTTTCGTTTGGCGCACAAATTACCCCCAAGTTTGATGAGGTGGATAAGAAAAAATACCTAAGCAGAGTGCAATACCGCGCTGGAGCTTATTATGGCAAAAGCGAAATTAAATACAACGACAAACAATTGAACGAAGTAGGCGGAACTATTGGTTTTGGCTTTCCATTCAAAAACGTTGCGCACTTAAACCTTACAGGAGATTTTGGCTCTCGCGGCTCAAGCGAAAAAACAGCTATCAACGAAACCTACTACCGGTTTACCTTCGGCTTTGTGCTAAACGATATTTGGTTTATCAAACGCAAATTCGATTGATGCAGACAACGGACAACAGACAACGGACGACAGGAATACAAGTTTGTTCTTTGTTCTTTGTTCTATGCACTTTGTTCTTCTCTGCCTGCAACAACTCTCTTGAAGAAGCCAAGCTAATAGTATCTCGCGCTAACGTGAATATTGAAAAGGGTAAGGACGTTCAAATAAATTATTCCGACAATGGCGTGGTGCGTATTCAGGCATCGGGGCCAAAAGCTACGCGCTTTAATACCGAAAAACCATACCTCGAATTTTCGGATGGCATAAAAATTTTGTTCTACAACAGCGCCCGCGAAGTAGAAAGCACCCTAACCGCCAAACATGCTACTGCTGTAGAGAACAGCCATTCCATGACCGCACGTGACAGCGTGGTAGTGGTAAACAATAAAGGCGAAGTGCTGAACACCGATGAGTTGATTTGGGATGAAGGAAAAAAAATAATTTACAGCAACAGTTTTGTAAAAATTTCTACCAAGGATGAAATTTTATATGGCAATGGTATGATAGCCAATGAAAACTTTACCGATTATACCATTAAGCACATTACCGGAACTATAAAAGTAAAGACCAGCGAGCTTGAATAATAGCGTTCGTTGCTTATTACTTACATTCACACCATTAAATTAGCACAATAAATAATTTGCAGAGCAAATATTTGTTGATGCAAATTCCAGTTGTCCATAAAACAATAACATATTCAAATGAAAATTTTACAATACTTTGAAAAGGCCTGGATTTTTGCAGCCGTTTCTTCGTTCGTAGTTGGTCTTTATAATTTAGTTACGCTGCGCGTTTTCGATAACCACGTTTACTTTCCTTTTTTCTGCGGCATGTTTTGTATTTTACTTTGGTTCAACATTCGCGGGCAGCGTAGGTTTCGCGATAAAATGTTTAACGAACCAAAAGAAAAAGAGACCGATAATAAGTAATGGAACCATTCTTGATTTTTTTTGCCTTATTGCTCATTGCCTTTTTTTCGGGTATCGAAATTGCTTTTGTATCTGCTAACAAACTTCGTGTTGAACTACTAAAAGAAAAAGGTTCTACCCGGGCTAAAATTGTTTCGCATTTCAATCAAAACCCTGCACGATTCATTAGCACCATGCTTATTGGGTTGAACATTTCGTTGGTTCTTTTTGGAAGCATTACTGCCAACTATTTTACAAACGAGAATTTTTCCTTTCTGCCCACCGGAGAAATTTCTGTGCTTATTGTGCAAACTGTTTTTACTACAGTTATTGTTTTGGTGTTTGGCGAGTTGCTTCCTAAAATCCTTTTCCGCGTAAACTCTGACCAAACCTTAATGCTATTTGCTTACCCAGCACAAGCCGTTTACCTTGTGCTGAAACCACTTGCCGGTTTGTTTCATTCGCTGTCGCGTTGGATTATTAAAAAAATTGTAGGGGCTGAATTAGTAGAGAGCAAACAATCGTTCACCAAAGAAGATTTAGAATACTTAGTAAAAGAAACGGCTGTAACCGATGGCGATGGTCACGATGAAGCAGACCACTTGAATTCTGAAATTTTCGAAAAAGCACTTTACCTGAAAGATGTAAAAGTGCGCAGTTGTATGGTCCCCCGCCCTGAACTTCACGCAGTAGATATAAACGAAGGATTGGATGCGCTGAAAAAAAAATTTGTGGAGACAAAGCTATCGCGCATTATTATTTACGATGATGTAATTGATAAAGTATTAGGCTACGTGCATCACTTCGATTTGCTGAAAGCAGAAAAAAACCTCAAGCAGTTAGTTCGCCCCATACAGGCAATTCCTGAAACTATGACCGCACGCGATTTGATGCTGCAATTTATCCGCGACAAAAAAAATGTGGCGTGGGTAGTTGATGAATACGGTGGCACAGCAGGTATTATTACGCTGGAAGATTTGATGGAACAAATTTTTGGCGAGATAGCCGATGAGCACGATGATGAAGATTTAGCCGAGAAGAAGGTTTCGGAAACTGAATTTGTTTTATCGGGAAGGTTAGAGGTGGATTATCTGAACCAAGAATATAATTTGAGCATTCCCGAAGGAGAATATACTACACTCTCCGGTTACATCATCAGCGGCTTTGAAGACATACCCGAAGCCGGAACAGCTATTGACCTTAACGGTTTTCACATCAAAGTTTTAAAAGCGTCCGATAAAAGAATTGAGCTGGTGAATTTGAAAGTGAAAGAAGAAGAGTAGT
>CAMBIM010000069.1 GCA_945867505.1 Chitinophaga pinensis | reverse complement strand
AATTCAGGGTATTTATCAAATACCATGTTGGTCAAATCGCCTCCGTCATCCAAAATCATGTTCAACGCCTTTCCGCCTTCAAAAGCAAAAAGAGTTTGCTCAATACACCAGTTAAATTCTTCTTCGTTCATTCCTTTCCAGGCATAAACCGGGAAACCTGCTGCTGCAATAGCTGCTGCGGCCTGATCTTGTGTAGAGAAGATGTTGCAAGAACTCCAGGTAACTTCTGCACCCAATTCAGCTAATGTTTCAATCAACACCGCTGTTTGAATAGTCATGTGTAAGCAGCCTGCAATACGAGCGCCTTTTAAAGGTTTGGTTTCACCGTGTTGAGCACGAAGAGCCATTAAGCCCGGCATTTCCGCCTCAGCCAATTTAATTTCCTTGCGTCCCCATTCAGCCAGAGACATGTCTTTTACTTTGTATTTCACTTTTGTTTCGATTGTTGTGTTACTCATAAATTGTTTTTTGTTTTTAGCGGTCGCAAATATAATTAAAGCCTTTAAAGTTACTGCACATAAACAAAAGAAGCCGCTGAAAGTTCAGCGACTTCTTTTAACACAGCTTCATCCTAAATTCTTCTCCTAAAAGAGAAGAATTTAGGATGAAGCTTATTCAGTTACTCCAAGTGCTTTAAGTGTTTCCATATTTAGGTTGCCTACCGGCAAACCTTTATCTTGTTGGAACTTAACAAGTGCCTGCTTAGTTTTGCCTCCCATTTGATTGTCAATAGGACCAGCATCATAACCTTCGCGTGTTAAAGCCTTTTGAATATCTGCAATTTTAGTATCTGTAATCTTGGGCTCGCATAATACTTCTTTCCATTCCTGAAAACCTCCTTTCTTCACCAATACCTTCTTCATGATTGTTTTATAAGTGGGTGGAATGTCGGATTTAGTTTCGTAAGCCGAGTAAACCAATTTCTTGCGTGGAACTACTTTTGTTACGGCAGCTATTTCCACTTCGTTGGATACGGCAGCTACTTTTTCTACCTTCTTGCTTACCTTTTGGTAAACAGCAGGTATTTCTTTTAAGCACCATACTTCGCAATCTTTAGGGTTGCTTGAAAGACAATTTTTATCTGCAACAAAATCTTCACCCATTTTTGCGAAGCGGCAGTAACCAGCTTATCTTCTACAACTGTTTCGTATTGCGCGGGTTTAGTAATTGTTTTTTTGAAAGCAGGTTTAACCACAACAGTATCGTAAATAGTTTCGTAAAGCGCAGGCACTTTTTCCACTTTTACAGTAGCCGGTTTATCTTCTACTTGCTCTTCTTTAATTTCATATTGGTCGGGGCTTAAACAGCGCGCGTAGCATTTGCCGGGTATTGCGTTTGGTGGATAATCGGTAGGTGCACCACTAGTTGAAGCGGGAACATTTACTTGTTTTTCCTGCACCACCGATGCTACTTTTTTAACCGGAGCCTCTACTTCGGCTTTTACTTTTTCTGCTTTTGTTTCAACAGGTTTCTTAACAGGTTCTTTCTTTGGCTCTTCGGGTGTATTAGGCGGAATAGGAACGCTCTTTCCGTTCTCCCAAATAACAGCATTCGGGTTTTCGTTCTTGTATTTATCTATGTTCGGGTTACCGGTATTAATAAATATCTGTGCGTGAAGCATAGAGGCAGAACAGAAAGCAAAAGGCAACAACAGAAGTTTAATTCTATTCATAATCAAGAAGTTTTATATCGGTTCAAAAGTATATAAAAACAAAAGTTACCGTAAAAATTATATCAGCAGTTACAAACAGTTTATAATTGCCGTGTTTCAAAAAATATTCAAATGCAAAATACATCTACTCTACAGCAACAAATTGAACAAGCCTGGCAAAACCGCGAACTGTTAAAGGACGTAGCTGTTCAACAAACTATAAATACAGTAATTGAGCTACTTGATAAAGGAACGTTGCGCATTGCCGAGCCAACCGAAACCGGCTGGCAGATTAATGAGTGGTTGAAGAAAGCGGTGATACTCTACTTCCCTATCCGCCAAATGGAAACCATTGAAGTGGGACCTTTTGAGTTTCACGACAAAATGGCCTTGAAGAAAAACTATAAAGAATTGGGTGTGCGCGTAGTGCCTCATGCTATTGCGCGTTATGGAAGTTTTGTAGCGCGTGGCGTAATTATGATGCCAAGCTACGTAAACATCGGTGCGTATGTAGATGAAGGCACCATGGTAGATACCTGGGCGACTGTTGGTTCATGCGCACAAATTGGCAAGAACGTTCACTTAAGTGGTGGTGTAGGCATTGGCGGTGTGCTTGAACCGGTACAGGCTGCTCCGGTAATTATTGAAGACAACTGTTTTATTGGCTCTCGCTGTATTGTGGTAGAAGGTGTGCACGTAGAAAAAGAAGCTGTGCTTGGTGCAAACGTAGTGCTTACCATGAGTACAAAAATTATTGATGTAACCGGTAAAGAACCTAAAGAATATAAAGGTTTTGTCCCTGCGCGTTCAGTAGTTATACCAGGTAGCTACACCAAAGAATTCCCTGCAGGAAGTTACCAAGTACCCTGTGCGCTTATCATTGGGCAACGGAAAGAATCTACCGATAAAAAAACCTCGTTGAACGATGCTTTAAGAGATAACAGCGTTGCGGTTTAATAGTGTCGCGGGTAAAAGAGCTATTGCTGTTTTACCAATCGGTTCTCGTTATACTTTGTGCTCCAGCTATTTTTCTGTTTATGTTTTTCGGTTTTTTTCTTCACCGTTTTACAGAATAACCAAGTGGCATTAGCTCGTTGCTTGTTCAAGTCAAGCAATACAAAACCGTGGTCAACTAAGTTTTGAAAACGCAAATGCGGGTTGGTTGATTTGTGCTTAATAATGCTTCCTATTAAATTGCATAAACCTCTTGGAAATTTTTCTCCTAGGCCATTCGAGGAAACGCTCGGCACCACAAATTCTGCTCCTATTACACCTTCTCCGGTTTTGGCATTATAGCGTTGTTTGTTCTTTGGACTCTGCACCAAATCAAATGCCCATGCTAAATGTATATCTCCGGTTACAATAACAACGTTCTTTACTTTATGCAGATAGAATGAATCTAAAATCTCTTTGCGTTCTTCGGGGTAACCATCCCACGCATCGGGGTTAATAGAATACTTCTTTGTTAGCTGATGAGCATCTAATTCAGAAAACACTACCTGGTTGGCTACCACCTTCCACAACGCTGTTGAGTTTTGTATGCCTGAAGTTAGCCAATCACTCTGCTCTTTACCCAGCATGGTTCGCGTGGTGCAGGTAAGCAGGGTGTCGTACGGGCTTTCTACCTGCTTGCATCTGCCTTCGGTTCTTCCATCCAGCATAAACAGTTCGGCTAAGTTGCCATAGTTCAGCTTGCGGATAACCGTGTTCTTCGCATTATCAGTAATAGGCAGCCATTCAAAGTAAACCTTCTTCGCAATGGCTTCGCGTGCTGACCAATCTCCTTCGTTAGTATTATGGTTCTTTGCGCCATCTTTATAAGTGTCGTTGGCAAACTCGTGATCGTCCCACTCGGTAATAAACGGGTGAAGGCGATGCGCTTCCTGTAAATCTTTATCTAACCTATACTGCGCATAGCGCGAACGGTAATCTTGCAACTTCAAAATTTCATGTGCCGGAATATGCTCACGAACTGTTTTGTTCTTTTTATTATGGTCGGCACCATACTCATATATGTAATCGCCAAGATGAATAACGGCACTAATATCGTTACGGCTAGCTATTAACCGGTAAGCATTAAAATAGCCATGCGAGTAATTGCTGCAACTAACTACGGCAAACTTTAATTGCTCTGCATCCACCGGTGCCGTTTTAGTTCTGCCAATTGGAGAAAACACACCACCGGTGTTAAAGCGGTAGAAATAAGTGGTGTTAGGCATCAGTTCTTTTACGGTAACCTTAACGGTATTGGCCGAAGTGGTATCCGTAGTTACCTGACCAACGGCAACAATATGCTGCATTAAGGTATCTACGGCTACTTCCCATCTTACGGTTACCGATGCGTTGGTTTCATTCCAGACTTTCGTCCAGATAATAACATCGGTTTGGTGCGGGTCGCCCGAAGCTACGCTAAAGTAGAAAGGCTTTAACGAAGGGTCCAACAAAGCGTCTATTTCTTTTGCAAAAAACGATTGTGCCGAAAGCAATAGACTAAAACACGTAAGCAGCAGCGCAGCAAAAAACTTCATAACGATTTGGAGATTTTAAGAGCGCAATAATAAACATCTAACAGAAGAAAGAGGTTAAGAAAATGTTTTGTTGCTACATTCAGCTAGGTCCAATTTAGAAATCACCCAGCTAACCTGCCAGGGTAGGAATTAGGGTTGATTTATTATTCAATATAGAATTCAATTTAATTTACGAGGCGGCTGATAAGGGTTCTGAAATGCGAAGTAGTAAACAAGAAATATGAAATATAAACTACAAGTTGCTTTTATCTTTCTTGTATGGTCTTATAATCAACCGCATATTTCTATCGTAGTTAATGTAGCTCCAAACCCAGTTGATGAAAACAACAACACGGTTGCGAAAACCAACCAGCAACATTAAGTGTAAACCCATCCAGGCTAACCAACCAAACAATCTGCCGAAAGTAATGCCGCCAACTTCTACCACTGCGCGGTTTCTGCCAACGGTTGCCATAGTGCCTTTATCAAAGTAGCTGAACTTATCAAGCGTCCACTGCTTGATTGTTTTTTGAATATTGCTTGCCACTAACTGTGCTTGTTGAATGGCAACTGGTGCAATTTGCGGATGACCGTTCGGATAATTCTCCTGTATCATGCAAGCTACATCGCCAATGGCGTATATGTTTTGATGGTCTTTTACTTTGCAGTAGTCGTCAATAATTATTCTACCGCGTGCGTTTATAGATTCTTTATTTAATCCGTCAATCAACACTGCTTTAATACCGGCAGCCCAAATTAAACTGGAGGTAAGGAGTTGTTTGCCCGTTTTAGTTTCGGCAACTTTTCCGTCATATTTAGTAACGCCTGTATTTAGCCAAACTTCGCAACCCAGTTCTTCTAAATAAACTGATGCGCGCTTGCGATTGGTTTCGTTCATGGCTTGCAGAAGTTCACCACCATTTTCAATTAGTAAAATGCGCATCTTTCTAAAGTCGAGTTCAGGATAATCGTTTGGTAGTACATGTTTTTTCAATTCACATAAAGCACCGGCTAATTCTACTCCCGTTGGTCCGCCACCTACTACTACAAATGTCATTAGGGCTTCCTGCTCGTGTAAATCTTTAGTGAGCAAAGCCTTTTCGAAGTTCTGAAGAATTAAACTCCGAAGGTCGAGGGCTTCGGTTACGCTCTTCATGGGCATCGCGTTCTGCTCAAAATCTTTTATGCCAAAGTAATTGGTAGTAGAGCCGGTGGCAACAATTAAGTAATCGTATTTCAGTTCTCCAATGCTGGTGATTAGTTTGTTTTCTTCTGAAACTATTTGCTGCACTTCACCCATGCGGAAGTGGAAGTTCTTTTGACCCTTAAATATTTTGCGTATAGGGTAGGCTATAGAATCGGCCTCCAAACCCGCAGTAGAAACCTGATATAATAAAGGCTGAAAGGTGTGGTAATTGTTCTTGTCAATCAGCACTATTTGAACTTCAACTTTGCGCAATTGTTTGGCTAATTCTAAACCACCGAAGCCACAACCGATAATAACCACGCGTGGCACTTTAACTTGGGGAACGTTGATATACATGCGGCAAAGTTTGCAATAAGTAGCTAATAATTGCAACTAATTAAACAGGAAGCGGTTGATAAAGGAATTTATTGGTTTGAAGTGGTCTAAATATATACGAAGCCTTTTCGGGTCATTTAGCAATGATAGTTTCCATATCAATTCTTTCATACGCCCCCTGCATAGTTTCTTTTCTTCTGGTTTTTCCGTTAGTTGTTTTTACAAACCTGCCGAAAAGTAATACCGCTTTTGGGCGATGTAGTTTATCAAACTTTGAAAACTCTTCCCGGAGTTCTTGTTTGTCACTTTCGGTAAGTGAAATCATTTCAATAGCCAGCACTAATTTATTGCCAGTTACCTCATCGGGTATGGCTGTAATGAAAAACGCAGGCTGAATGTGGGATTGTAGTTTTTGCTCTAACTCTTCAGGATAAATTTTTACGCCACCGCTGTTTATTACATTATCGGTTCTGCCCAGCCAGTCGAATTGTTGATGGCTGTTGTAGGTTTCGTTGCTGTTGTTGGTCACCTTACTAACAACAACCAAACGCACTACATCGTTCGTTACCAAATGCGGTTGACTAAGTTCCGGTGCTTCAATTATTAAACGATTTTGTTCTCCGGTAGAAATGGTAATGCCATCCAGCACTTGGTAATGCGCATCGGCTTCTTTTCCGTTCAGTCTTTTCAAGGCTATGTGGCTGATAGTTTCCGTCATTCCGAAGGTGTGATAAACCTTATTGCTAAACCGGTTAACGATATCTAATACCTCAGCACTTATAGCTTCGCCCCCCACAATTATTTTGTCAATGGTTTGTGCTGCTTTAAAATGCGCAAAGTTTTTTGCGGCACTGTGCAATTGCATAGGGGTGAAGGCGGCAAAGGAAATTTTAGTTCCTTCTTCTAAATCTTTAAGCGGTGTTGCGCTTGGTTGAATGCAATGCAAATCCATTTTGGTGCAGATACTTCGCACCACCATCATCATTCCCGCAATTTTACTGGTAGGCAAACATAGCAAGGTGTTGTCTCCTTCTTTTAAATCTAAAACTTTGCCTGTCATGCGCGCACTGTTGAGCATAGCTTGTTTACTGTGCTCAATTTGTTTAGGCGAACCGGTAGAGCCGGAGGTAAATATTTTTATGGAAGTAACGGAAGGATTAAACCAATTGCGGATAAACTGCCAGATGTTCCTTTCCCAATCTGCCAAGTCAGTTGTGAGTTTTTCTTCAGCAAGTTGAATTAGCTCGGTATCTGAAAGAGAAGAAAATCTGATTACAAACATGATCGCAATTTACCATTAGAAATTTTCAGCCCAAACTAATTTTGGATTATAACCTAATGTTCCTTTGCCGATATAAAGAGGCGAGGGAATGTTGTTGGTATACAGCGAACCGGTGCCAAGCCCCTGCACCATTGTATTATTTTTGGTAAATACCCATTGGGCAATTGCGTTCAATCCAATGTTCGATTCAAGCGCAGAAGTAGCCCACCACTTTATGTTGCGCGCTTCTGCTTTGGCAATCCATTCTTCGCAAACTTTAAAGCCGCCCAGCAAACTAGGTTTAAGAATAATGTAGGCGGGTTTTATCATGTCGAGTATATCTTCTTGCACACTGCCGTGTAAGCCAATCAACTCTTCGTCAAGTGCAACCGGTATGGGCGAGTTGGCGCATATATTTTTCATCAGCTCCGGTTGCCGTTGTTTAATCGGTTGCTCAATAGAATGAATGTTGAATTGTGAAAGTTTTTCTAATTTACGTAAAGCATCGTTGAAGGTAAATCCACCGTTTGCGTCTAACCGAATTTCAATTACATCTGCCGGAAACTTGCTGCGGATAAACCGGAGTATCGAAACTTCTTCTTCAAAAGTAATAGCACCAACTTTTATTTTTATACAGCCGAAACCGTCTGCCAGTTTTTGTTTAATCTGCTCCAACATAAAACCACGCTTGCCCATCCACACCAATCCGTTGATGGCAATTTGCTTTTTGCCTTTGGTAAAATAGCTCTCAAACAACATTTTGCGTCCACCATTTTCCAAATCGAGCAGGGCAGTCTCTAAACCAAAACGTATAGAAGGGAATAGTTTTAAATCGGGCTGGTCGTTGGTTATAAAGTTACAGAGCGTGCGTAGGGTGCTTTCGTAATTCAATAAATCATCAATGCTTAAGCCCTCAATAAAACTGCATTCGCCTATACCCGTATTGGTTCCGTTGCTTACAGCGATAAAGTAACCATTCTTTACCTTCATTTCTCCGCGCGAAGTTAGCACTGGCTGCGTAAACTGTAACTGATATTTTTGGAATGAAGCTCTAAACATTGTACAACAAAATGTTTATTAAGTAGTCAACACCAACTGTTGCTTTCTCATTAACGAATTTCAAATTTGGAATGCGCGGCAGTGGCATATCATTCGGGTCAATCAGCCATTTAGGAATTTCGTATCGCGTGTAATTCACTAAGCCCGCTGCGGGATACACGACTAGTGAAGTTCCTATAACAATAAGTATATCCGATTGTCGAACTATTTCTATTGCATTTTCAATTTCAGGAACTGCTTCGCCAAACCAAACAATATTGGGACGAAGTTGTGAGCCTTTGGGACATTTATCGCCAACATGAATATCGGTAGTACAATCGTAGACTAAACTTCCATCTAGGCTGCTTCGCATTTTCAATAACTCGCCATGCAAGTGAACAATATTGGTAGAGCCACCGCGCTCGTGCAAGTCATATACGTTTTGAGTTACTATGGTTACATCAAATTTTTCTTCTAAGTCCGCCAGCCTAAAATGTGCGCGGTTGGGTTTACTTTCTAATAATTGCTTTCTGCGTTGGTTATAAAAGTTAAGCACCAACTCTTTATTGCGCGCCCAACCTTCAGGTGAAGCCACATCTTCTATGCGGTGTTCTTCCCACAAACCGCCAGAGTCGCGAAAGGTTTTAATGCCGCTTTCTGCGCTTATGCCGGCACCCGTAAGCACGGTAATTTTTTGCTTCATTTAAAACACTCTCTTAATCACTTTCAACTGGTGCGAATATTTTTTTGTTTCGGTGTTGTAAATTCCAAAGTGGTCAATTTTATCTATCCGCACTTTGCCGCTGCTGTGAATAATGCGGTTATCCTTTAAAATAATTCCCACATGAATAATGGTGCCGGCTTCGTTATTAAAAAAAGCCAAATCGCCCGGCTGTGCTTCTTCAATAAAATTCACCAAGGCTCCATGTTCGGCTTGCTGGTAAGCATCGCGCAAAAGTTTTATGCCGGTGAATTTGTACACTACTTGCGTAAAACCTGAGCAATCTATACCAAAAGGCGAACGCCCACCCCATAAATATGGAGCGTTTAAATAACGCATAGCCACTCGCTCAAATAAGGTGGTGTTTTTTGCTTCGCTTTGAATGGCTTGTCCGTTATAAATAAATTTTTCCTTACCTGCTTTGAAATTCATGCCATCAAAAAACGGCAAACTGCTTCCGCACACCACAGGAATAGAATGTTGGCTGGAAGTTGCACTGCTAACTAAATCAAGAGCCAACCCGAAATCGTTGAAGGAAATATTACTGAAATCTTTGTCACTTATTTCCTGATGTTGGTTTTGGTCAATCCAACCTTCGTAGTTATCGTAATTACATTTTATAAATAGCCAGTTACCTTGCTCTTTAAGCACTTCATAAGTTTCGCCAAATAATAACTGCGAAACCATTTCGCTTCGATGTGTAGCTTCTTTTCGTAAAGGAACAATGCTTAAATAAGTAATGCCATGTTTCATAGCATCGAAAGTAAATACTTTAGTTTCATCCAATCTATCTTATTTGTCGTAACTATCTACACCTTGCCTGTTAGTTCCATTTTAAGCGGCATTTTTTTATGTTTACCAAAAGTTGAAAAAATATAGTTATGTGTTGCAACGTAAGTTTTATTTTTCGACTCTATATCGTAGATAATCAGCTATTGTGCCATTTGAAATTTTTCAACCTGAATCAAAAATATGTTTGACTTGAGGAAACTATTACAAGTATTTCCGTTTTTATTTTTCTTTCTGTTTGCGGCAGAATTTTCCAGTAGCCAAACATGTGGCTTTACCGTAATTCAAGATTCAGGATGTATTCCATTACCTATTCTTGCTATTGCTAATGATACGGCTGCTGCGCCAGCAGTTGTTTCGCGTAGTTGGGCTTTAACAACTTGTAGCGGTGGATTTGTTTTTAACTCCCCTAATGGATTAAATCCAAATTTCTCTTATGTTCCACCGATAGCAGGTTGTTATACTTTGACTATGGTATCTACAAACCAATCAGGGCAGACTTGCACGTTTGCTTACCCTAATATACTTGTATCAGATACACCAATAGTAATTAACCCTCAAGTTGGGCCCACTCCGTTTTGTGCACCACAAACTGTAACGTTGAACATGACAGCATCTGGGGGTTGTGGCAATATTGAGGAAACCCAAATTCAATGGGGGTGTGGTAATATTACACAATGTGTCGGCTTTTGCCCAACTACAACACACTTGTATAGCGGCAACTGCAATCCAATATGCTATAACATAAATGTTGTTTTAAGGAATAGTTGTGGGTGTATTGGAACCAGAAAAATTACAAATGGTGTATGTGTATTGCCAAAACCAGTGGTAAATTTTTCTGCTAATGTATCTTCTGGTGTTTGTGTAAGTAGTTTAACATCTAATTTTACAGCAGCCAATAATGGTTCTGGATTTACCTACAGTTGGTTTGTAAACGGAGTTTTGCAGCAGAGTAATTCCTCATTAAATTTCACACACACCTTTCCTGCGGCATTAAATTGCTACCAAGTAAAGTTGGTAGTAGCCAACGCTAGTGGCTGTGTAGATTCCCTAGTGAGGGATAATTTTATTTGTGTTTTTGCCGCGCCAAACTTATCGTTTACGTTAGATACAACTTCGCTTTGTGTGGATGCCGGGCAAACTGGTTTGCTTTGCCTCAACAACACCAGTACTCCTTTTTTACCTACGCCTATTTGGAGAATTAGCAGAGGTAACCCTTTAGTAACTTATGCACTTGATACAGGTGACAACGTATGTATACCTGTAAACATAGCCGGTCCATACCAAGTAACGCTTATTGGAAGTTACGGTCCGGGTTGTACAGATTCGTTGGTTGTTCCCAATGCTTTTAACTTAAAGCCAAATCCGGTACCTTGCTTTTGGGCAAACGATTCGTTCACCTGTCAGCAAAATCTATGCACTGCATTCAATAACTGTTCAACTGCACCACCAGGTAGCTCTTATGTTTGGAATTTTGGAGCTGGATCACTTCCTCTATCTTCTGGTCTTCAGATACCACCAACAATTTGTTATAATGGATTAGGTAAGCGCGATGTATCGCTTTCAATTACTTCTACAAATGGATGTTTTAAAATGCTCAAAAAATTAAGTTACATAGCGGTAGATACTGTGGTGCCATTTATATTGATTAATAAAGCTTTTGGTTGCTCACCTCTTAGTGTAATACCCCAAGGTATTGTGAATATTCCACCTGGCTCTCCGTATTATATATGTGGTGGTAAATGGTGGATTTACAAACACAGTAATGACTCATTAGTAGCTTATAGAACTGGTTCAGCTTTCTTCATACAATTAACTGACACGGGCTGTTACGATGTAAAATATCAAGCCACCACTTGCTCAAATACTGGAGTTGGTGCTGGTTGCGTGTCATCTACTTGGTTTTACGAGGGTATATGTGTTGGTGAACCTCCAGTGTGTACAATGACAGTAGGCCCCGATACGATGTGCTTTGAGGCCGATTCTGTAGTTTTTACTTTTACAGGGCCAGGGTGTAACGCAAACCGTTATATTGTACATTACGGAGATGAACCCAGCCCAGACGCTGTATCCATCGTAAATGAATCGCCATTTGTACATATATATCAAAGTTTTGGAGAGTTTGATGCTTGGGTAATTCCGGTACAAGATAGTTGTGAGAGCGATTCTATATACAGGCATCACATTGTTGTGTTACCTCCTGCAGCCAATTTCTCTAGTTCTACAAGTTGTTTATCGGGCGATACCGTATGCTTTATAAATAGTGCTTTAGGTGCTAATCGTTATAAATGGAAGTTTGGGTGTTTGCCAGATAGCATTACTACGTTTTCGCCCTGCATACTTCTCCCGCATTGCGATACTTGCACAGTTACACTTACAGCATATAACGATTCCAATGGTTGTAAGCATAGCAAAACATCTTTTATAGAAACTGCTTGTTCTAATGTTACTGCTACTTTAGCTCCTGATACTACAATTGGGTGTGATTTTTCTGGTGCATTTGCCACATTTATTAACACTACACCAGGTGCAAGCCAAGGTCAAACCTATTGGGATTGGCGCCCCACTTTTAACGGAGTGAACTGCGAACCCTATTATTGCGATACAGGAATAGCTCGTTTCAAAAATTTTTATCCGGGTGTTTACAGCGTGGCAATGGTATACGTAGCACCTGGTGGCTGTAGCGATACAGCTTATGCAACTGTTATAAGTTGTAAATTAAATGCTAATTTTGGTCCTAGAGCAGTGTGTCTTCCCGATTCCTTCCATTTTATACCATTGCCTTTCGACACTATAGCTGGAGCAGGTGGCTGCGATTCGATAGTTAGTTGGAAATGGACTTTTGATGGTAATTTATCTGACACATCAAACGAGGAGTTTCCAGTGCATTATTTTTCGTTAGGTAACCATTATGTTAAGCTTAAAGTAACCAATATATATGGTTGTACTAATGAAGTTACTTATCCTGTTACAGCTGGTACTCCAGTTTATAGTTATTGGAGTGTAG
>CAMBIM010000068.1 GCA_945867505.1 Chitinophaga pinensis | reverse complement strand
ATTTCGGGAGTTTATAAGAAAAAGGGCGTTCCTGAAAAGATTGCGCGCTACATTGATTATGTAAAATACGATTACACCATTCGGTTTACGCAATATGCCGGTCATGCTACGTTGATTGCCCAACAGGCAGTGGAAGAAGGATACGATGTTTGCGTAGCTATTGGTGGCGATGGTAGTATTAATGATGTAGCTCAAAGTTTAATAGGAAGTAAGACTGCGTTAGGAGTTATTCCTTATGGATCGGGGAATGGTTTTGCCACTCACTTAAAAATTCCGCCACGTGATGCCGAAGGCTCTATCCATGTGTTAAACACCGGTAAGACCGTAAAACTGGATTTAGTAAAATCTAACCTACGTTACTTTGTAAGCAATGCAGGCTTCGGTCTCGATTCATCCGTTGCCCGCAGGTTTCACCATCATAGTATTCGCGGCTTAAGTTCTTATGCGTGGGCAGGTTTAAAGGAACTGTTTCTTTACTTCCAACCGTTTCATACCACCGTAGAGATTGATGATGTGGTTATCGAGCGCGATTTCTTTTTGTTCACTGCCTTTAATGCCAACCAATACGGCTACGATTTTGCGGTATTCCCTTTTACCAGTTTGAAGGATGGGGTAATGGATGTAATCGTTATGAACAAATTTCCGCTTTACAAACTTCTTTACATTGTAGGTTGTTTGCTATTAAAGCGTCCTGACTTAATAAAAGAAGCGGAACAATACCGAGCCAAAAAGGTGAAGATTCACGGCAACAAAAAAATGTGTTATCAGTTCGATGGCGATTCGCTTATTTACCATGATGATGTTACTTTTGAAATTGTGCCGCAGTGTATTGATGTAATTGTACCGGCAGAACTAAACGCTTATTAGAATCATGAGCAATAAAGATTTCAAAAACAGAGTAATTTTCTCTACTAATCCCAGCTTTAAGCACGAAGAAGAAAGCAACGAACAGGAAACAGTTTCTGCCAACCAGCAAACACTTTATGTGGCTTTAGAAAGATTGAAAGGTGGCAAGGTGGCAACTATTGTTTCTAACTTTGTTGGCAGCGAGAACGATTTAGAAACCCTAGGCAAGCAACTGAAAAACAAATGCGGCAGTGGCGGCACGGTTAAAGACGGCATCATTCTGATACAAGGCGAACAACGCGAAAAAGTAATTGCCTTGCTTACTACACTTGGCTATAAAACAAAAAGAAAAGGGGGCTGAAAGCTATTTAAGTTAAAAGAAGGCTATGTCATCCTGAGCTTAGTCGAAGGATATTCCACAAAGGGGTCGCAGTTCGACTACGCTCACTGTGACATGCTCACCCTGACATAAAATTTCAACAACCCTGTTCAAAAACTTCTCCACAACTTTCTATTTCTTTCTTTAAAGTTAAGTTGCGTAACGTCTATCTTAGCGCACAACTTTTGTATTTCAAATCTGCGTTCCGTATTCTAAAATCCGCATTCGAACATGCCTGAATTTATACATCTCCACTCCCATACTCAATATTCCTTGCTTGACGGTGCTGCCAGCATTTCTTCCATGTACAAAAAGGCTGCAAAGGATGGTATGAAAGCTCTCACCATTACCGACCACGGCAATATGTTTGGTGTGTTCGATTTTGTAGCGGAAGCCGGCAAGCACAAATTAGCTGATGGCAGTTCGGTAAAGCCAATTGTAGGCTGCGAGTTTTATCTGGTAGAAGACCGGCACATTCGTGCGTTTACAAAAGATAAAAAAGACAAGCGTTATCATCAATTACTGATTGCTAAAAATGCCGATGGTTACAAGAACCTGATGAAGATTTGTTCGCTAGGTTACATTGAGGGTTTGTATGGAAAGTACCCGCGTATAGACAAAACGTTGATTGAAAAGTATCATGATAATTTAATTGCTACTACCTGTTGCATTGGTGCTGAAGTACCACAAACAATTTTGAAGAAGGGCGAAGAAGAAGGGCGAAAGGTTTTTGAATGGTGGCTGAATATTTTTGGTGAAGACTACTACATAGAACTGCAACGCCACGGTATGGAGGAGCAGAAAAAAGTAAATCAGGTTTTAATTAAGTGGGCGAAGGAATACAACGTAAAAATTATTGCCACTAACGATTCGCACTACACCGACCAACAGGATTCGAACGCGCACGATATTTTGCTTTGCATTAATACCGGTGAAAAGCAGATTACACCTACCAACAAAGAGTTTAGCGATGAAGAAGGAGCCATGAAAGGAAAGCGTTTCGCTTTCTTCAACGACCAGTTCTACTTTAAAACGCAAGCAGAAATGAGCGAGGTTTTTAAAGATATACCCGAAGCCGTTGAAAATACGCTCGATATTTTTCATAAGGTAGAACACTTGAAGCTGAAGAAGGATATCCTGCTTCCTAATTTTCCTATCCCTTCAACTTTTCAAATTCATAGTGATAATGTGCTCAACCAATGGGAATACCTGAAGCACATTACCATGGAAGGCGCGCACAAACGCTACAAGGAAATTACGGCTGAAATTGAAGAGCGCATCAACTTCGAGTTGCACACCATCAAAACAATGGGCTTCCCCGGTTACTTTCTTATCGTATGGGATTTTATAAAAGCCGGTCGCGATATGGGTGTAATGGTTGGTCCTGGTAGGGGTTCTGCTGCGGGTAGTGTGGTGGCGTATTGCATTGGCATTACCAATATTGACCCCATTGCTTACAACTTGCTCTTTGAGCGTTTCCTTAATCCTGACCGGAAGAGTTTGCCGGATATTGATACTGACTTTGATGATATAGGACGCGACAAAGTGATAAAGTATGTGGTAGATAAATACACCAAAAATCAAGTGGCGCAGATTGTTACTTACAGCACCATGGCGGCTAAGGTGAGTATTAAGGATGTAGCACGGGTGCTCGATTTACCGTTAAGCGAATCGCTTACGCTCACCAAATTAGTTTCTGACCGACCGGGCATTACGCTCAATCGTTTGCTCCACGCTCCGTTGGATGGCAAAGATAGTTTGAAAGAAAAAGAACAATTACCGAGCGAAGAAATAGAAGATGCTAAACGCCTACGCAAATATTATGAAACCGATTGCCCAGAAGGTAAAGTGCTGCACGAAGCTGAAAAGTTAGAAGGTGGAATGCGGGGCACCGGTGTGCACGCTGCCGGAATTATTATTGCCCCAAGCGATTTAACGGAGATTATCCCTATTGCTACTTCGAAGGATACCGATTTATTCTTAACCCAATACGAAGGAAAAGTAATTGAAGATGCGGGTGTAATCAAGATGGACTTTTTGGGTTTGAAAACCCTTACCATCATTCGCGATGCACTGCAACTGATTGAACAAAACCACGGAATAAAAATTGATATTGATGCTATTCCTCTGGATGATAAAAAGACTTTCGAGTTGTATCAACGCGCAGAAACCAACGGCACGTTTCAGTTTGAGTCACTGGGAATGCAGAAGTATTTGAAGGAGTTGAAGCCCGATAAGATTGATGACTTAATTGCCATGAACGCGCTTTACCGTCCGGGCCCTATTGAATACATTCCTGAATATATTTTGCGCAAGCACGGCAAAAAATTTGTGTATGACTTGCCGGAAGTAGAAGAGTTTTTGAAAGATACGTATGGCATTACTGTTTATCAAGAACAGGTGATGCAGCTTTCGCAAAAATTGGGTGGCTTTACTAAAGGCGATGCCGATTACCTGCGCAAAGCCATGGGAAAGAAAGACCGCGCCACATTGGATAAAATGAAAAGCAAGTTCATTGATGGAGCAAAGGCGAAAGATTTAGATGCCAAGAAGTTGGAGAAGATTTGGACAGATTGGGAAAAATTTGCGCAATACGCGTTCAATAAATCACACTCTACCTGTTATGCTTTTGTGGCTTTTCAAACCGCTTATTTAAAAGCTAACTATCCCGCAGAGTATATGAGTGCCTTGCTCACCAATAACCAAGGCAATATTGATAAGATTACCTTCTTTATGGAAGAATGCAGACGCATGGGCGTGCCGGTAAAGGGACCGGACATTAACGAAAGCGATGTGAAGTTTACCGTAAACGATAAAGGCGAAATTCGCTATGCCCTATCTGCCATTAAGGGAGTAGGCGAAGCTGCTGTAGAGGCCATTGTAGAGGAGCGCAAAGCCAATGGCGCCTACAAAACCATTTACGATTTAACTCGCAGAGCCAGTGCCAGAGCAGTGAACAAAAAAGCGTTGGAATCGCTGGGCTATGCCGGTGCGTTCGATTCGTTTGCAGGCTACCACCGCGCACAATATTTTATGCCCGATAAAAAAGATGGCTTGAGTGTATTGGATAAGGCAGCCCGCTATGGCAGCAATGTGCAGAATACTTCTGCCTCGCAACAAAACTCTTTGTTTGGCGAAATGCAAGGCGGTGTTGATTTGCGCGAGCCTACCAGCTACGGCAGCGATGAATGGAGTTTGTTAGAAAAACTGAAGAAGGAAAAAGAGGTAACGGGTATTTATATCAGCGGGCACCCGCTGGATGATTACCGGTTAGAGATTAAAACCTTTACCAACTCTACTTTAAACGAAATTGAAAAAGTAAAAAACAAAGACCTGAAAATTGCCGGTATTGTTACCAATACTGAAACCAAGTTCTCTAAAAACGGAAACCAATATTGCCGCTTTGCTATTGAAGATTTTACCGGCACTTACAACTTTAGTTTGTTTGGTAAAGACTATATGACCTTTAAAACTTTTGTAGAAACGCCTAATGCTATGTTGCATGTAACCGGCCGTTACCAAGCGCGCTGGAACAGCGAAACGGAGTTTGAGTTCAAGATTTCTAAAATTGATTTACTATCGGATGTGCGCAATAAACTCACTAAGTTTTTAACGCTGGAGGTTTCTACTTTAGAAGTGGACGATAAACTAATTAGCAACATACAAACCGTGTTAGACAAACACCAGGGCAAAACCAAGGTGCGCATTAAGTTTATTGATGAAGAAGAAAATATTGTAGTAGCCGCTACTTCTGCCCAAAAAACTATTGAATTGAGCAACGAGCTGTTTAGCGAGTTAGATGCTATACGGGTGGTGTATGGGTTGAACTAATTCTTCCGGGCAAACTCTCCCATTACAATGCCAGCCGCCACGGCAGCGTTCAGCGATTCGGCTTTGCCAAATTGGGGAATAGAAATTCTATCGGTAATAAAGGGAAGAAGTTCGTGGCTGATACCATTGGCTTCGTTGCCTATTACAATAAGGCCGTGCGTAGCCAGCGGGGCGGTGTAAATATTTTCGCCACTCATAAATGTGCCGTAGGCTTTTAGGTGCCGGTTGGCCAGGAACAGATTTTTTAAATCGAGATAATGGCATTTAACCCTGAACAAACTGCCCTTAGCCGAGCTGACCACCTTGGGGTTATAAATATCTACCGAGTTGAGCGAGAAGAAAACTTTGGTAATGCCAAACCAATCGGCCGTGCGGATGATGGTGCCGGCATTGCCGGGGTCGCTCAGGTTATCGCAAACAATCACTAACTCATTTGCAATAACGGTGGTCTGGTGTTCAATGTCCGGTGCAGGCATTTGCGCCACGGCAATAACCTGGTTGGGGTTTTCGTGGGTAGAAATACGGCTCAATTCATCTTGGGTAACGTCAAATACTTCTACTCCCCTATTCCGTATTTCGTAATGGGCGTTTGGTAATTTATAAATGGCATCAACTTTGAATTGGCTTGTCAGTAACTCGCGCACCAGTTTATCGCCTTCCACCAAAAATTTTCCATAGGTTTGGCGAAACTTTTTTTGATGCAGCGAGCGAAGAAAAGAGAGTTGAGTTTTAGAGAGCATAGTCAGCATTACAAATTAAAAATTACGAATTACAAATAATACGAAAAGCAGGCAGATTGTGGCAGAACATTGCCAACTGCCCATTGCTAACTGATACATAGCCCCTGATGCCGAAGAACCTTTCCTCTTTATTTTTTGTCCTCCTCACCTTCTGCGCGGTTGTTTTGTTTCTTCCCTCCTGCCGGGTGGTTAAAAATTTACCTGAGGGGCAAACGCTTTTGGTAAAGAACAAATTCATTTTTAAAACCAAGCTTAAAAATGCCGAAAAGGAAAAGGTGCGCGATGACCTGGCTAAGATAGCCGCCCAAAAGCCGAACATTCGTTTTTTTGGTTTTATGCCTTTCAGAATGTGGTTATATCATAGCGCCACTCGCGGCAAAAAGCTCACTAAATTTAAGCAATGGATTATTGATAAAGTAGGGGAAGCCCCCGTGGTGTATGATTCTACCCTTACTACCAAAAGTGTTTCGAACATGGAGAACTACCTGTTTAACTACGGGTACTTTCACGCGCATGTGACCGATACTATTATTACTAAGAAGAGACGCACGAAAATTCTTTACAACATTCAGCCGAACGAACTTTGGAAAATTGGCGATGTGGAATTGCCGGGCAAACACAACACCTGCGACTCGCTGGTGCGCGATAGCCGTAAAGCCACTTTCTTGAAAAAGGGTGACCGATTCAGCATTGTAAGTTTAAAGAACGAGCGCGATAGAATTGAAAATGTATTGCGCAACCAAGGTTACTACTTCTTCAACCGGGAGTATGTAACTTTTGATTTAGATACGGCCACCCAGCGCAATGCGGTGAATATTAAAATTACCATCAACCAACCCAGCGATAGCACAGAACATGAGCAATTCCGCATCAATAACATTTATGTAGTTTCTGATTATGCGGTGGAGCAGTTAAACGATTCTACCCACCGCGATACGGTGATGGCTGGCGAATACATGCTGATTGCGCAAAAGCCAAATTTCAGAAAGGGAATTTTGATTGATGCTGTTTATTTTAAGCATGATGACCTTTACATGAAAGATAAAGAACTAAAAACCATCAACCGTTTTTCGCTGCTTGGTGCCTTCAGGTTTGTAGGCCTTGATTATTCCAGAGTTAAAGATGCTGAAGGAAATTACCTCGATTGCATTATATCGCTTACCCCAGCCAAGCGGCAAGCTATAACGGCTACCGGTGAAGTAAATGTAACCAATGAGGGTTTTTTCGGTACGGCAGCTACGCTCTCTTACAAAAACAAGAACCTGACTAAAGGTGCCGATCAATTTCAGTTTGATGTATCTACCGGTGTGCAGTTAAAGTTCAGCAAGAAAGAAAACGTGCAGGTAATTACCGCTAATACCGGTGTAAACATTACGTATTACATCAATAAATTTTTGGTGCCGTTTCGGGCCAAAATATTTTCGCGCAACACTAACCCAAGAACCAAAATTACCTTGGGTTATAATTTTGAGCATCGTTTCGATTTTGATACATTGGGTAATGTTGCCTTCTTATATCAATTGCACTATTTCAATTTTGCCTTTGGTTACGAATGGGCAGAGAACCGAAACAAAACGCATTTATTCAACCCCATTGCTGTCAGTTTTTATTTACTACCGAAACGCGGAGCAGAGTTTGAGCGCAGATTGAACTTAAACAGCGTGCTAAGAAGTAGTTTTGAAGAGCAGGTAATTATTGGCCCTAACTATACTTTCACCTTCAATAATCAGCGGACGGATAAAGATAAAGTGTCGATGTATTTTCGCTCCAATATTGAAACTGCGGGTAATATTATTTATGCTGGCTTTAGGGCAGCTAATCCGAAAAGTGATAATCAAACTTACCTGATTGCTAACCGCCCCTTCTCGCAATACTTCCGTATAGATGCCGACTGGCGTAATCATTTTATGATGGATAACCATAGTCAATTTGCTATGCGAACTTATGTAGGTATTGGTGTGCCTTATGGTAATTCGAAGGCATTGCCTTTTGTCAAACAATTCTTTGTAGGTGGTCCAAATAGTTTGCGTGGTTTCTTAATTCGCGAAGTTGGTCCGGGAGGATATTATGACCCTACACCAGGAGTTTACGATCCGGAAACAGGTAAAAAAACAAACACAGGCTTCTTTAACCAAACCGGTGATATAAAATTAGAGACTAATGCAGAAATACGTTTTGATATTTACAAATGGCTAAAGGCTGCGGTGTTTGTAGATGCCGGCAATGTTTGGTTGATTAGAAAAGATACGCGGACAAATGGCGAGTTCAACTTCAAACGCTTTTGGAGCGAGTTTGCTGTAGATGCCGGTGCAGGTTTACGGTTAGATTTCAACTTCTTTGTTATCCGTTTAGATTACGGTTTCCCGCTCCGCGACCCGCGCAGAGCAGAAGGTAAACGCTGGCAGTTTAAAGATGGCCAGGCCTTCAAGACCGGACAGTTTCAGTTAGCTATTGGTTATCCGTTTTAGGATATCACCGCATAAATAGAAGTTATTTATGCGATGATATTTTTCGAACTCAACTTGCAGATTTTATAAAATTACCTTACCAAGGTAACGCTCCCCTTATACAGTTTATCCGTATAATTATCTAAATAAACAACCCGCACTTGATACACAAATACCGCGGGCGTTAGTAATGTGCCTTTGTAAATGCCATCCCATTTAAAGTTCATGTCGTTACTTTCGTAAACCTTCTCGCCCCATCGGTCAAACACCTGCACTTCAAATTGTTTCCAAGCTTCCTTATTACCAAACACTTCAAAAAAGTCGTTTGCGCCATCGCTATTTGGCGTAAACACGTTAGGTATAAATGTTACGTATTTAGGAACTACGGTAATATTCACTCTATCATTCGCCACACAACCCGAATCGGAAGTTGCCGTAACAATGTAGTAGATAGATTGAATAGGAGAAGCTACGGGTGCTACGCAATCGCTGCAACTTAACCCGTTGCTAGGTGTCCATATAAGGCTGGCAATGTTTCCACCGCTTGGCACTACAATTAATCCGGCTGAATTTCCTAAATCAATTGTAGTATCCTCTGGAGAGGCTTGAACGCTAAATACATTATCGTTAAGCACGGTAAATGAACTATCTACCACACAATTATTCGCATCGGTAATAGTTACCGAATAAACCCCTTCGTAAAGCGAATAAATGTCCTGTGTAGAAGCACCGTTGCTCCATGCATAAGTAGCAGGCGGGTTAGAGGTAGTTACCGAAATATCTACAAACCCGTTACGCAATGGGTCACATAAAACATTATTAACATTAGCACTTAAAGCAATACCCGGCAATTCAATTATGGCATCGGTAGCACTGGCATTACAGTTATTGGCATCGGTTACGGTAATGCTGTAATTACCGGCAGGTAAATTAGTAGCTACCGATACATCGCCCTGTGCCGGATTCCAGTTATAACTATAAGCGGGTGTTCCTCCTGCCGCATTAGCCGCAATACTTCCATCGCTAAAGCCCGGGCAACTAACATCAACTACTGTAGGGTTGAGGGTAAGAAGTGTAGGTTCTGTTACCAATATATTTACAATACTATCAGCACAGTTGTTCGCATCGGTTACAGTAACGTAATACGTTCCCAAAGTAAGATTACAAACCTGTGCGGTATTACCTCCGTTACTCCATATGTATTGATAAGCTGGCACTCCACCAGTAGCAGTAACGGTAATACAGCCATCGTTTCCGCCAAAGCAATTTACGTTTTGTGTAACCTCGCTCAATACCAAATCGGTAGGCTGGCCTACAAAAATAGAATCTACCCCAACTGCAGAACAGTTGTTGGCTTCGCGCACCGTTACTTCATAATAACCAGTAACCAAACCGGAAATATCTTGTGTCGTCAAGCCATTGCTCCATAAGTATGTCCAAGGTCCACCGGTGCCGGTAACTATTAAATCAATAGCACCATCGCTACCTCCAAAACAGTTTACATCAGTAACTGTAGTATCTAAGAAAGTAGTTTGCGGTGGCTGCGGAACATCTATGTGCAGCGTATCAATACATTGGTTGGCATCTATTACACCAACAATATGCAAGCCGCCTGTAAGATTAGCAAACACACCTGTCGGTTGTGGCGTTCCCAAGTCTGTAGAATATAAATAAGGAGCAGTTCCACCGGCTGCACTTACCGATAAAACGCCATCGCTTCCACCAAAACAACTGGTTGGCGTTGTGCTAACCAAACTCAACACCAATTGCGTGGGTTGATTAATGTTTGCCGATACGGTTGCGGTACAGGCATTAGCATCAGTAGCTGTAACGTTATAATTACCCGCAGCTAAACTGCTGAACGTATAAGGGGCAGCCGAAACTACCTGCGCAGCAAGCGTTGCTGTGTAAACAGGTGTGCCACCGGCAATAGTAATGGTAGCAGTTCCATCGTTACCGTTGAAGCAAGTTACATCGGTAGTTGCCGCAAGCGTTGCAATTAATTGTGTTGGCTGGTAAATAATAAACTGAATAGTAGTATCGCAAGCATGAGCATCTACAATAGTTGCGGTATACGTATTAGGTGCTAAACCGGTAAAGGTAGCAGTAGCTTGAAAAGTAACTCCGTCTAACGAATATTGATACGGAGCAGTTCCACCGCTTGCGCCTAATTGAACTAGGCCATCGTTTCCTCCAAAACATCTAACACTATCTGTATTTACAACAATTGGGCTAAGTGCCAAAGGTTCAATCACCGGAATGAGCATGGTGTCTTTACACGTCCACACATCGGCAACTATGACTGCATAAATTCCCCCACTAACATTCATAACCATGCTATCGGTTTCTAAAGGAAGTTGAACCCAGTTGTATGTATAAGGGTAAGTACCACCACTTACACTTAAAACAATTGAACCATCAGCAGAGCCATTACATAATATATCGGTAACCGTAACAGTATCAACCACTACTGGTGGTGGTGCAAGAATAGGAACAGAAGCCGCAGCGGTACATCCATTAGCATCTATTGCAGTAACCGTATAAACGCCCGCAAATAAATTAACCGCATGTGTTGAATCCTGCTGCGCAGGGTCGCTCCACAAATAATCAAACAAGCCGGTTCCTCCAATTGCTTCGGCCTGTGCCGAGCCGTTATTTAAAGTGGCGCAGGTGGCATCAACCGTATCAATTATAAGAACACTTACAGCAATAGGTTGTGCAATAGTAACGGTTGCTGTAGCCGTACAAGTATTCGCATCTGTAACAGTTACTGTGTATGTTCCGGCACAAACATTCGTAATTTTTGCGGTAGAAGCATTGTTGCTCCAGTTATAAGAGTATGGGGTTAAACCACTAATACCACGCACACGTGCCACACCATCGCAATAGCCAAAGCAAGAAGCATTGGCACTACTATCAATATAAGCCTGTACACTACCACCGGAACTCAATGCTGTTCCGTTTGATGCAGTACAGTTAGACAATAAATCAGTAACTGTAACAGCATACGTTCCGGCCTGCAAACTAGAAGCAGTTTGTGTCACTTGGTTATTTGCATCGTTCCATATATAGGAATAACTACCCGCAGGATTAGGGTTTGCCGTAATAGAGCCAGTGTTACCGCACACTGCCGGTACGGTTGTAAATGCAATAGTTGGCGGATTGGAAACACTAATGGTAATGAGCGTATCGGCTCGGCAATAATAATGCTCGCTATAACCGGTAAGTAAATATGAAGTAGTAACTGATGGTTTTGCTATCACCACTGCACCTACGTTTGTATTCAGACCAACAGCAGGAGCCCAAGTGTAGTAGTTACTGAAAGCCCCACTAGCTGTAAGTGTAACCGAATCGCCCGGACAGAATCTATACAACCCGTTAATTCCCAGCACTGGTGTTTGGTCAACTATGATCCAGATAGAATCGTAAGGAGAATACCCACAGCAAGTAGTGCTAATGCGCATCTTTATCTTAAATGTGCCAACGGTGTTAAACACTAAATTGTTCAAACTTTGAAACCCGGCTCCCGAATAAGTATTTGGTGTAACCGCTCCACCAAAGTCCCATTCAAAAATATCGGCTGAAGGTATAATTGCATTAAAACCTGCTGAAGAGCCCTGGCATAAGATAAAGGTGTCAACCCCAAAATTAGCTGCAGTTGTGGCTATATCAGGTATATAACTATTAGCATCAATAGGCACATTAAAGAAACCTGTATATACTTCACCGCTGTAAGTAATGTTCTTTCTTCCAAAGGTAGTGTATTGGGTAATTACGTTAGCCCCGGTAGTAGTTTGTGGGTTAGCTACCAAATCAAAATTCCAATTGCCGGAAGATGCCGAAGTAAAGTTAACATCACGGAACGTGCAGCTTACATCCGCAGCATTAATCACCGGCTGTGCAGATAGCGTAAATGCTATATCTGTAACAGGAAACACTCCACCATCTACATATACCAAACCAGCAGACCCCGAAGATCCTGTTCCCCCAATTCCACCGGCTCCACCGTTTCCTCCCGCTCCACCATTTCCTCCGCGCCCTATTTCAGAACCCGTATTTGCACCATTTCCTCCTGCCCCGCCTGTTCCGCCTGTTCCGCCTGTTCCGCCTGCACCTCCAATACCAGCAGTTCCTATAAAAAATTCGTCATCGTCAAATACTCCGTTTGAACCATTATTAAAAGTGTATACCGCAATAGATGCACCACCACTTGAGCCACCTGTTCCGCCAGTACCGCCTTGTCCACCACCACCACCACCACCA